>JAJXTJ010000039.1 GCA_021783895.1 Pseudomonadota bacterium
AGGGACTGCACATTCTTACCCAGGAATTCATCATCGACGGGCAGGAAGACGTGCGCGATCCGCTCGGCATGAGCGCGGTGAAACTGGAGGTCAAGGTGCATATCGTCACCGGCGCGATCAGTGCGGCACAGAACATCATCAAGTGCGTGCGTCGCTGCGGGCTGGAAGTGCGCGACCTGATCCTGCAGCCGCTGGCGTCCAGCATGGCGGTATTGTCGGAGGACGAAAAAGACCTCGGTGTGTGCCTGGTGGACATCGGCGGCGGCACCACCGACATCGCGGTATTCACTGGCGGCGCGATCCGCCACACCTCGGTGATCCCGATTGCCGGCGACCAGATCACCAACGATGTGGCCATGGCGCTCAGGACGCCGACGGCGGACGCCGAGGACCTGAAGGTGAAATACGGCTGCGCGCTGCGCCAGCTGGCTGACGCGAAGCAAATGATCGAGGTGCTCGGTGTCGGTGACCGGCCTGCGCGCCAGCTGTCCCGCCAGACCCTGGCCGAGGTGATCGAGCCGCGTGTCGAGGAACTGTACAGCCTGGTACAGGCGGAATTGCGCCGTAGCGGTTTCGAGGAACTGCTCTCTTCCGGCATCGTCATCACCGGCGGTAGCAGCGCCATGGAGGGCATGGTGGAGCTGGGCGAGGAGGTGTTCCATATGCCGGTACGGCTGGGGATGCCGCAGTACGTGGGCGGGTTGGCCGAGGTGGTGCGCAATCCGCGCTTCGCCACCGGCGTCGGGCTGCTGCTCGCGGGCATGGATCAACACCAGCGGCATCACCTGGCAAGGATGCAGAACGGTTCGCTGACCCAGATATTCAATCGGATGAAGAGTTGGTTTCAGGGGAATTTTTGAGCGGGTACATTGGGTTTTTTAAACTTTGGGCGTAACAACTAAAGGGGGTAAGCATGTTTGAGATCATGGATACACAAACACAGGAAGCGGTAATCAAGGTGATCGGCGTGGGCGGCTGCGGCGGCAATGCGGTGGATCACATGATCGCCAGTGGTTTGGGCGGCGTCGAGTTCATCTGCGCCAACACCGATGCGCAGGCGCTCAAGCGCAATCAGGCTGGCGTCACCGTGCAACTGGGATCGGCCATTACCAAGGGTCTGGGTGCGGGCGCCAACCCCGCAGTCGGGCGCGAGGCGGCGCTGGAAGATAGAGAGCGCATCGCCGAGCTGATCGAAGGCGCCGACATGCTGTTCATCACCGCCGGCATGGGGGGCGGCACCGGTACCGGCGCCGCACCGGTGGTGGCCGAAGTGGCCAAGGAACTGGGCATTCTGACCGTGGCGGTGGTGACCAAGCCGTTCGGCTTCGAGGGCAAGCGTATGAAAGTGGCGCTCGAAGGCATCGAAGCGCTGACGCAGCATGTCGATTCCCTGATCGTGATTCCCAACGACAAGCTGATGGAAGTGCTGGGTGGCAAGATCGGCTTCCGCGATGCCTTCAAGGCGGCGGATGGCGTGTTGCACGGCGCGGTGGCGGGGATTGCCGAGCTGATCAAGTGCACCGGCATGATCAACGTCGACTTTGCCGACGTGCGCACGGTGATGTCGGAGATGGGCATGGCGATGATGGGTTCAGCCCAGGCGTCCGGCGCCGACCGCGCCCGCATGGCGGCGGAACAGGCAGTGGCCAGTCCGCTGCTGGAGGATGTCAATCTGTCCGGCGCGCGCGGCGTGCTGGTCAACATCACCGCCAGCGAAGACATGAATCTCGAGGAAGTTTACGAAGTGATGAACACCATCCGCAGCTTCACCGCCGAAGACGCAACGGTCATTTTCGGTACGGTGCTCGACAGCGCATTGCGGGACGAATTGCGCGTGACAGTGGTGGCTACCGGTTTGGGTTTGCCGGTCAACCGCCAACAGAGCAAGCCGTTAAGCATAGTGAAGACCGGTACTGACAATGAGCCGATGATAGTGGATTACAACGAGCTGGAGCAGCCCGCAGTGATGCGGCGTCGGCGTGATGCCCAGGTCGAGGCGATGAAACAGTCCGGCGTGGAATTGCTGGATATTCCGGCATTCCTGCGCAAGCAGGCTGACTGACCCGCACGATGTAGGCCGGGCTTCAAACCGCGTAAGGCGTAGCGCCGTGTGGGCTCGATACGGTGCAATGCGCTTCGCTTATTGCACCGTACTGAACTGTGCTAAACTGCCGGCCTCTGACAAGACCATGAGGCTCATGGGAACTCGTGATTAGCTCGTGATTAGACAGCGGACACTGAAAAATATCATACGCGCCACCGGGGTGGGGCTGCATACCGGCGAAAAGGTGTACCTCACCTTGCGCCCGGCTGCGACCGACACCGGGATCGTGTTTCGTCGCGTCGATCTGGCCGAGCCTGTGGACATCAAGGCTGAGCCGTACAGTGTCGGAGAAACCCGTTTGTCCTCGACGCTGGTGCGGGATGGCGTCAAGGTGGCTACCGTCGAGCATCTGATGTCCGCTTTTGCCGGCCTGGGGGTTGACAACGCCTATGTCGATCTGTCCGCGCCGGAAGTGCCGATCATGGACGGTAGCGCCTCGCCCTTCGTGTTCCTGTTGCAGTCCGCCGGTATCGAGGAGCAATCGGCAGCGAAGAAATTCATCCGCGTCAAAAAAACGGTGGAGGTCCGGGATGGCGACAAATGGGTGCGTTTCGATCCGCATCCGGGCTTCCGGGTGAATCTCACCATCGCTTTCGATCATCCGATATTGTCCAATTCCGGCCAGTCGGTCACGGTGGATTTTGCCGACACTTCCTACGTCAAGGAAGTTGCCCGTGCCCGGACCTTCGGCTTCATGCACGAGGTGGAGGCGATGCGCTCGCAGGGTCTGGCGCTGGGCGGCAGCCTCGACAACGCGATCGTGATGGATGAGTTTCGCGTTCTCAACAGCGATGGCCTGCGCTACGAGGATGAGTTCGTCAGGCACAAGGTGCTGGATGCCATCGGCGATCTTTACCTGCTCGGCCACCCGTTGATCGGTGCGTTTGCCGGTTACAAGTCCGGGCACGCCATGAACAACCGCCTATTGCGCTGCCTGATGGCGGATGCCGATGCGTGGGAATTCGTCAGTTTCGAGCGCCAGGAAGATGCGCCTACCGCATTGCTGCGGTTGAACAGCCTGGCGGTTTGAACGCTTGTTCGTACTCAGGTTATTTGTCTATCTCGGCCTGATTACTATCGTCGTTGCCGTGGCGATGTTCCTGTTCACCCGTGATGTCCGCTATCTTCGCTTCGCCTGGCAGATTTTAAAATTTTCCCTGGTGTTCCTGCTGGTTTTCGCAGTCCTTGTGATGATGGGACGTTTAATCCTTTATCGCATCTGAATGCCGCTGGATCAAGGCATGAAGGGCGTTTTTCAGCGGCGAATCTGCCAAGCTTTGTTCCAGTTTCTCCAAGCTGTTCAAGGCGTTATGGCTCACTGTCAGGTCTTTCGGCTTTTTGCCCGGAGGCGAGGCCCCGACTTGCACGTCCACCCGAATTGCAGTAATCTCAACCCCCCGCTTTTGAATTTTTTCCAGCAGACTGGGCACGAGCTGCCGAAGTTTGCCGGCAACCGCGCCATTGTTCGCATAGACGATCAGGGTTTGCTGGCGGACCGCGCCGATCCTGGATGCGGTGGACAGCGGTTTGGGTGCGACTTCATTCCAAACCTTCTGCAACACCAGCAGTTTTTGCGCTTGCTGAAGGAGAATGTGCTGGTTGGGCGTGGCGCTCAGGAATGAATGTGCTGGATGGGCGGGCATGGGGAATGAAAAAACCAAAAGGATAACCGTGAATATTATTCTAGTTTCTGGTAGGTTGGCAAAGGGAAGGACCGTGGCGTTGAGTCATGTCCAGGTGATGGCCACTTTGGGCATGGCGCTTGTGGTTGTCCCGCTGTTGCTGGCGATGGTCTTCACCTATCTGCTACTGTTTCATGCTGCGGATATTCCCCACCCCTACCTGCAATCCCTGGTGCTAGGCGCGCAGCGCACCGAGGCGGCTAAGACCCAGCTGTATTTGCGGGAGAATCTCAACGCCATGGGGGCGAAACTTGGCCAGATGCAGGCGCAGGTTCTGCGCCTTGATTCCCTGGGGGAGCGATTGGCGACGCTGACGGGGATGGGCAAACAGGAATACAATTTTGGCAAAAAGCCGGGCCAGGGCGGTGCGGAGTCCAGTCGTCCGTCGCACGACATGACCATGAACGAGTTTGGCCAGGAGCTTGACGGTTTAATGAAAAAACTCGATGACCGATCCGACCAGCTCGGGTTAATGGAGGCGATGCTGGTTCAACAGCAGGCGAAAAAAGTCGCCATACCGTCCTCGCGACCGGTGAGCACAGGTTGGTATTCCTCCAACTATGGCTGGCGCATCGACCCTTTCACCGGTCAGAAAGCCTTCCACGAAGGCGTGGATTTCATGGCTGTTTCTGGGACGCCGATTCATGCGGCGGGGGGCGGCATCGTGGTTTATGCCGCTACTGATGCCGGCTATGGTAATATGATTGAGATTGATCACGGCAACGGGCTGATCAGCCGTTACGCACATGCTTCGAAATTGCTGGTCAAAGTCGGTGACGTGGTGATGAAAGGGCAAGAAATCGGAGAGGTCGGCACCACGGGTCGCTCCACTGGGCCGCACCTGCACTTTGAGGTGCGCCTCCATGGCATTCCACAGGATCCGGAGCATTATCTGCGGCTGGGCTGACTGGGTGTCTTATGGGGGCCTTTGGAGTCAAAGTTTGACTAGAGGCACTCTTTTGATTTGAAATTGACAGCCATCGACCGGCTCGGCGCTGGCTTTTTTGCTTATTTTACTTCCTGAAAACTCATGATATCCCGTCTGGTCAGAAAAATCTTTGGCAGCCGCAATGATCGGCTAATCAAGCAATACACGCAAACGGTCAAAGCCATCAACGCGCTGGAACCGAAAATCTCGCCTCTGTCCGATGCGGAGTTGCGCGCCAAAACCGATGAATTCAGGCAACGCTACCAGAATGGGGAAGCTCTGGATGCACTGCTGCCGGAGGCTTTCGCCGTGGTGCGCGAAGCCGGCAAACGCGTGCTGGAAATGCGCCATTTCGACGTGCAGCTGATCGGCGGCATGGTGCTGCACGACGGCAAGATCGCCGAAATGCGCACCGGCGAGGGCAAGACCCTGGTGGCCACCTTGCCCGCGTATCTCAATGCACTTTCCGGCAAGGGCGTGCACGTGATTACGGTGAACGACTACCTGGCCAAGCGCGATGCCGAGTGGATGGGGCGGATTCACAGCTTTCTCGGCCTGACCGTCGGTGTCAACCTGTCGCAGATGGAGCACGAGGAAAAACAGGCGGCCTATGCCGCAGACATCACCTATGGCACCAACAACGAATTCGGCTTCGATTACCTGCGCGACAACATGGTATACCAACCCGCCGAGAGGGTGCAGCGCAACCTGAATTACGCTATCGTCGACGAGGTGGATTCGATCCTGATCGACGAGGCGCGCACCCCGCTGATCATTTCCGGCCAAGCCGAGGATAACGTCGATCTGTACTATCGCATCAATGATCTGGCGCCGAAACTGGTCAAGCAGGAAGCCGAGGATGGTCCGGGCGATTACAGCGTGGACGAAAAGGCGCATCAGGTGCTGATGACGGAAGAAGGTCACGAGCACGCCGAGCTGATGATGACGCAGGCCGGCCTGTTGCTGCCCGGCTCCAGCCTGTACGATGCCGCCAACATCAGCCTGGTCCATCACCTCTATGCGGCGTTGCGCGCCCATGCGCTCTACCACCTCGACCAGCATTATGTGGTGCAGGATAGTGAAGTGGTCATCGTCGACGAATTTACCGGTCGCCTGATGTCCGGGCGCCGTTGGTCGGATGGCTTGCATCAGGCGGTTGAGGCGAAGGAGGGCGTGGCGATCCAGAAGGAAAACCAGACGCTGGCGTCGATTACCTTCCAGAACTATTTCCGCATGTATTCCAAGCTTTCCGGCATGACCGGTACGGCCGATACCGAGGCTTATGAATTCCAGCAGATATACGGGCTGGAAACCGTGGTGATTCCGCCTCACCGCCCCATGATTCGCCAGGATCGCATGGATCAGGTCTACCGCACCGCAAAAGAAAAATACCAGGCGGTGATCAACGACATCAAAGAGTGCCAGAGCCGGGGCCAGCCCGTTCTGGTAGGCACGACTTCAATCGAAACATCGGAATATATTTCCGGTCTGCTGGAGAAGGAAAAGCTCGCGCATCAGGTGCTCAACGCCAAGCAGCATGCGCGCGAGGCTGAAATCGTGGCGCAGGCGGGTCGACCGAAAGCGATTACCATCGCCACCAACATGGCCGGGCGCGGCACCGATATCGTGCTGGGTGGCAGCATCGAAGGCGATTTCGAAAAGATTCGCCACGACGAGAGCCTGAGCGAAGAGGAAAAAATCAAGCGCCACAACGCGATCAAGGGCGAATGGCAGCCAGTGCATGACCAGGTCCTGATTGCGGGCGGTCTGCACATCATCGGCACCGAGCGCCATGAGTCCCGCCGCGTAGACAACCAGTTGCGCGGACGTGCCGGGCGCCAGGGCGATGCCGGTTCAAGCCGGTTCTACCTGTCGCTGGAAGATTCGTTGTTGCGCATTTTCGCTTCCGATCGCGTTGCCGCCATCATGGATCGCCTGAAGATGCCGGAAGGCGAAGCGATCGAGCATCCCTGGGTGACTCGCGCCATCGAGAATGCCCAGCGCAAGGTGGAGGCGCGCAACTTCGACATCCGCAAACAGTTGCTGGAGTACGACGATGTCTCCAATGATCAGCGCAAGGTGATCTACGCCCAGCGCAACGAGTTGCTGGAGACCGACGATATTTCCGAAACCATCCAGGCGATGCGCGATGATGTGGTCAACGACCACATCAGCCAGTACATCATGCCGGAAAGTATGGAAGAGCAGTGGGATGTGGCGGGGCTGGAGAAGTCGTTGCAAGCTGAATGGCAGCTGGTTCTGCCATTACGCGAGTGGTTGGAGCAGGAATCCAGCCTGGACGAGCATGGCCTGCGCAAACGCATCATCGATGCAGCCAACACTCAGTACCAGCACAAGCTGGAATCGGTCGGCGCCGAAACCCTGCACCACTTTGAACGCGCTGTGATGCTGCAAAGCCTGGACACGCACTGGCGCGAGCATCTGGCCGCGCTGGACCATCTGCGCCAGGGCATCCATCTGCGCGGTTACGCACAGAAAAATCCGAAGCAGGAGTACAAGCGCGAAGCCTTCGAACTGTTCTCCGACATGCTTGACCGCGTCAAGCGCGAAGTCACCCAGATCGTGCTGACCGTGCAGATACGCAGCGAAGAGGATGTGGAAGCGGTGGAAGCCCAACCGCAACCGTCCAATGTCCAATATCACCACGCCGATTACGACGCTGCGCTGGAAAGTGCTGACGAGGGTGAGGAGCATCATCCTTTCGTCCGCGCCGGCGACAAGGTCGGACGCAATGACCCCTGCCCGTGCGGTTCGGGCAAGAAATACAAGCAGTGCCATGGCAAGCTCAGCTAAATACTGAAGATTTGCATGGACAAAAGGCCGGCTAGATGCCGGCCTTTTGTGTTTCTTCTGCGGGCATCGGCTGTTAAAATGCTTTTATCGTAATAACTTTTCTGGAAGCGTCATGCCCGTCAATCTCACTTCACCCAAGCCCGATCAACTGCTGCCTGTCAAAGGCATCGCCCTCGGCATCGCCGAAGCCGGCATCAAGAATGCCAATCGCAAGGATTTGCTGGTGATGCGGCTGGGTGAGCAGGCAAGGGTGGCGGGGGTGTTCACGCAGAACCGCTTTTGCGCTGCACCGGTGACGTTGTGCAAGGCACATCTTGCTGCGGGTAAAGGTATCCGCGCGCTGGTGGTGAACACCGGCAACGCCAACGCCGGCACGGGCGCAGAAGGTTTGACTCGCGCCCGGCGGACCTGCGTCGAGGTGGCGAAGTTGCTGGGCTGTGCTGAGGAACAGGTACTGCCTTTCTCCACCGGCGTGATCCTGGAGCCGTTGCCGGTAGAGAAGATTGTCGCCGGCCTGCCGGCGGCAGTGGCCGACCTCAAGGAAAGCAACTGGTTCGACGCCGCGCAAGCGATCATGACCACCGACATCGTGTCCAAGGCCGTGTCGAAGCAGATCAGGCTGGGCGAT
>JAJXTJ010000040.1 GCA_021783895.1 Pseudomonadota bacterium
GGCCGGTCTCGAACAGCATGGTGAGCATCTTGCGCCACAGCTGCAGGGCGGGGATCTTCTTGTGCAGCTTGATCTCGCCGCGCGCGGCCTTGTCTTCGTAGCCGACGTAAGCTTCCTCGAACGCCTTGCCGAACTTGTCGTGCAGGTCGGGCACGTCGTTCGGGCTGAACAGGGTCCAGTCGCCGGCTTCCATCACGCGCTTCATGAACAGGTCGGGAATCCAGTTGCAGGTATTCATGTCGTGGGTGCGGCGACGGTCGTCGCCGGTGTTCTTGCGCAACTCCATGAATTCCTCGATGTCGAGGTGCCAGGTTTCCAGGTAGGCGCACACCGCGCCCTTGCGCTTGCCGCCCTGGTTCACCGCCACGGCGGTGTCGTTGACCACTTTCAGGAACGGCACCACGCCCTGGGACTTGCCATTGGTGCCCTTGATATGGCTGCCCAGCGCGCGCACCCGGCTCCAGTCGTTGCCGAGGCCGCCGGCGAACTTGGACAGGAGCGCGTTCTCCTTGATCGCCTCGTAGATGCCGTCGAGGTCGTCGCTCACCGTGGTCAGGTAGCAGGACGAAAGCTGCGAGCGGCGCGTACCCGAATTGAACAGGGTCGGCGTCGAGCTCATGAAATCGAAGCTGGAAAGCACATTGTAGAATTCGATGGCGCGGGTTTCGCGGTCGATCTCGTTGAGGGAGAGGCCCATCGCCACGCGCATGAAGAAGGCCTGCGGCAGCTCGATGCGGCGCTCGTCGATGTGCAGGAAGTAGCGGTCGTACAGGGTTTGCAGGCTGAGGTAGCCGAACTGCAGGTCGCGCGAGGCATCCAGGGCGGCGCCCAGGCGTTTCAGGTCGAACTGTGCCAGGCGCTCGTCGAGGCGCTCGGCGGCGATGCCCTGCTTGATGAAGTCGGGGAAATACTCGGCGTAGCGCGTCGCCATGTCGGCCTGGCTGGCAACTTCGCCCAGCACTTCCTTGCGGATGGTGTCGAGCAGAAGGCGCGCGGTGACGAAGCTGTAGGCCGGCTCTTTCTCGATCAGGGTGCGGGCGGAGAGGATGGCCGACTTGCCCACTTCCTCGACCGGCACGCCGTCGTACAGGTTTCTCAGGGTATGTTCGAGGATAGGCTGCGGCGTAACCGCCTCGCCCAGCCCGTCGCAGGCCGATTGCAGCAGGCCGTTGAGGCGCGCCATGTCTAGCGGGCGGGTTTGGCCGTTTTCGGTGACGTTGATGACATGCGGAGCGGCGGCTGGCTGAGCCTGCTTGTGCCGGGCGCGCTCCTGCGTGCGCTGCTCGCGGTAGAGCACGTAGGAACGCGCGACGTCGTGCTCGCCGGAGCGCATCAGCGCCAGTTCGACCTGGTCCTGGATATCCTCGATATGAAAAGTGCCGCCGTTGGGCTGGCGGCGCATCAGGGCGGACACCACGCTCTCGGTCAGAGCAGCGACGACCTCGCGCACGCGCGCGGAAGCCGCTCCCTGGCCGCCGTTAACGGCGATGAATGCCTTGGTCAGGGCAATCGAGATCTTGGCGGGCTCGAAGCCGACCACCGAGCCGTTGCGGCGGATGATTTTGTATTGGGCATAGATTGATTCTCGGCCCGTCGCGGTTTCGCCGGAACCGAAGTTCGAGGCGGCAAAAGGGGAAGGCGAAACGGAATCGGTTGAAAGCTGCATGGGTGGTTATCCTCCTGATTTTATTTATTGCGGCAAGCCGGTGTGGCTAGTCTCTTGTCCACAACATATCCACAACATCTTGTGCCTAGACTATCGACTTAACACTAATTCTAGTATCGTGGTTGACAAAACGCAACCAGAATTTACGCTCAATTCGTGATTTATGCAGTACATGGGGATATTGAAAAACATGGGGAAGGGAGTAAACAAACCACGTTCATGGATCGTGGTTTGTTTACTGGATGACAATGCGAAGTAACGTCATCAGATATTGAATGCAACCCGCAATAACACGGCCTGGTAGGCGGGACTGCCTATTCCTTCGTCCACGAATCCTTCAGCGTCACCGTGCGGTTGAACACCAGCTTGCCGCCAGGCTGGTGATCGCGGCGGTCGGCGCAGAAGTAGCCGAGCCGCTCGAACTGATAGCGGGTTTCGGGCGCAGCATCGCGCACGACGGCCTCGACCCAGCCTTGCACCACGGTCAGCGATTCGGAGTTGATGAACTCACGGAAGTCGCGCGCCTTGTCGCTATCCGGCTCGGCGATGGTGAACAGGCGGTCGTAGAGCCGGATTTCCGCCGGCAGGGCGTGTTCGGCGGAAAGCCAGTGGATCACGCCCTTGACCTTGCGCCCCTGCGGGTTCTTGCCGAGCGTGTCGGGGTCGATCGAGCAGCGCAGTTCAACCACCTTGCCGGCAGCATCCTTGATCGCTTCGTCGCACCTGACGACATAGCTGTAGCGCAGCCGTGCTTCGCCGCCCGGCACCAAACGCTGCCAGCCTGGTGGCGGGTTTTCGGTGAAGTCGTCGGCCTCGACCCAGATTTCTTTTGAAAACGGCACGACCCGGTTACCGAACTCGGGATGGCTGGGGTGGAAACCGGCTTCGCGCGACTGCGTTTCGCCTTCGATGAAGTTGGTAATCACTACCTTCAGCGGCTTGACCACCGCCATCACGCGCGGCACGCGCACTTCCATGTCCTCGCGGATGCAGCCTTCGAGCACGCTCATGTCGACCACGTTGTCGCTCTTGGAGATGCCGATGCGCCGCGCGAACTCGCGGATGCCCTCGGGCGTGTAACCGCGCCGCCGCATGCCGGTGATGGTGGGCATGCGCGGATCGTCCCAGCCCGAAACCAGCTTTTCCGTCACCAGCTGGTTCAGCTTGCGCTTGCTGGTCAGGGTGTACTGCAACTCCAGGCGGGAGAACTCGATCTGCTGCGGATGGCATGGCACCGGCAGCTGGTCCAGCACCCAGTCGTAGAGCGGGCGGTGGTCTTCGAACTCGAGCGTGCACAGGGAATGGGTGATGTTCTCCAGCGCATCGGAAATGCAGTGGGTGTAATCGTACATCGGGTAGATGCACCACTTGTCGCCGGTGCGGATGTGGTGGGCGCGGCGGATGCGGTAGATGGCCGGATCGCGCAGGTTGATGTTGGGCGAGGCCATGTCGATTTTGGCACGCAGCACCTTGCTGCCGTCGGGGAATTCGCCGGCCTTCATGCGGGCGAACAGCTCAAGGTTCTCCGCCGCCGGACGGTCGCGATACGGGCTATTCTTGCCCGGCGCCGTAAGCGTGCCGCGATATTCGCGCATTTCATCGGCGCTGAGTTCATCCACATAAGCCTTGCCCTGCCGGATCAGCTCGACCGCATAATCGTAAAGCGCCTCGAAATAGTCCGACGCCCAGCGCACCGGACCGTCCCACTGGAAGCCCAGCCAGCGCACGTCATCCTGGATGGACAGCGCGTATTCATCGCTTTCCTTCTCCGGGTTGGTATCGTCGAAACGCAGGTTGCACTTGCCCTGATAGTCCAGCGCCAGGCCGAAATTCAGGCAGATCGACTTGGCGTGGCCGACGTGCAGGTAGCCGTTGGGTTCGGGCGGGAAACGGGTGACGATGCTCTTGTGCTTGCCGCTGGCAAGGTCGGCCTCGATAACGTTGCGAATGAAATGGGGGACGGGGGCATTACCGCTACTGCTCATAAACTTGGGTCATTCTGAAAAGATTCGAAGCAAAGGGTTTGGTAAAAGGGGCGGTTCTTGTTAGAATTCAGCCTGTTTGCAATATTGTGAAAAGTATACTACCAATGAGCCGTTTCCGCATTGCCACAATCTTGGCCTCCCTGTCCTGCGCCTTGTTCTTCACCTTCGGCCAGCCTGTACGCGCCGATGAGCTGCAAGACATCAACACGCTCTACAAACAGGGGCAGAGTGACAAGGCCATGGAACGCCTCGAAAGATATCTCACCAGCCGCCCCAGGGACACCCAGGGACCGAAAATCGCCCAGGGCCGTTTCCTCAAGGGGCTGATCCTGGTAGCGCAGGGCAAAAATGCGGAAGCGATCCAGATATTCACCCGACTTACCGAAGATTACCCCGAGCTGCCCGAACCCTACAACAACCTGGCAGTGCTCTATGCCTCCCAGGGTCAATACGAGAAAGCCCGCCAGGCTCTTGAAATGGCGATCAGCACCCACCCCAGCTACGCCACAGCACACGAAAATCTGGGCGATATCTACGCCAAGATGGCGAGCCAGGCCTATGACAAAGCGCTGCAACTGGACAAGAGCAATGCCACTGCACAAACCAAACTTGCGTTGATAAAGGAGCTATTTTCAGTTTCCGGAAAAATGAATCCTGCGCCGGCAAAATCCGCAACACCCAGGGCTGCGCTTGCACTCGCCGCGTCGGCTCCCGCCATCGCGCCAACGAAACCTGATCTGCCCAAGCCCGCTCCGGCACCGATTGTTACGCCCGCTCCGGCGCCGCCCAAACCCGAAACGGCCAAGTCAGCGCCCCAAGTGAGAACCGCCCCTGCGATCAAAGCCGATACTGACGCAGCCGTGCTGAAAACTCTCAACGGCTGGGCCAAGGCATGGTCGAGCAAGAACGTCTCCGGCTACCTCGCCCATTACGCCAAGGACTTCAAGGTTCCCGGCGGCGAGAACCGCGCCGCCTGGGAAAAGAATCGCAAGGTACGCATCGGCAAACCTAAATCCATCCACGTCGCCATCGAATCGCCGCGCGTTACTTTTAGCGATGTCAATCACGCCAGCGTCACTTTCAAGCAAGTCTACAAGTCCGATTCCCTCTCGAGCTCTACCCGGAAAACGGTTGTACTAGTCAAGATCGGAGACAAATGGCTGATCCAGCAAGAACGGATTGGCCGGTAACCGGTTCTGAGCGCCTTCACGAATAAGAGGAATTTTCCCTGTACGGCATGACAAGGCCAACGCCGGGCCAGATATTCGCGGCCCTCACCCTTCTTTGCGCCTTTCTGGCCTCCCCGCTGGCGCCCTCAGCAATGGCAATGGGCAGCAAACCTGCCGCACACAAGCGCGAAGCACCACAAAACCAGGGCTCAAGCGACCTTGAGGCTATGCTGGTCACGAGCCTGCTCGAAATTCGGCAGAACCGTCTGGGTATCGCCATGAAGGATATCGAAGCCCTGCTCAGGATTTACCCCAATTTCAAGCTGGCCCACCTGATCCAGGGCGACCTGTTGATGGCTCGGGCGTATCCGATCAGCACCATCGGCAGCGCCGCCGGCGCCTCCCCGCAACAAATCTCCGGTCTGCGCGATGAAGCACGCGCCCGCCTGATGCGTCACCTGGAGCAGATGCCGGTCAATCGCGAGCCCAAATACCTGGTCCAGTTCCAGCCGGAACAGCATTACGCCGTGGTGGTGGATACGGGAAAATCCCGGCTCTACCTGTTCCAGAACGTCAACGGGTCGCCACGCTATATCGCTGACTACTATGTCAGCAGCGGCAAGGACGGCGCCGAAAAAAACAAGGAAGGCGACCAGAAAACGCCAACGGGCGTCTACTTCGTCACCGCCAGCCTGCCCAAAGCTAAAATTCCCGATTTTTACGGCAGCGGCGCCTTTCCCATCAGCTACCCTAATGAATGGGACCGCCAACAGGGCAAGAACGGCCACGGCATCTGGCTGCACGGCGTGCCCAGCGACACTTACAGCCGCCCGCCGCGCGCCAGCAACGGCTGCGTCGTACTGGCCAACCCCGACCTGGACAAGCTTGGAAAGGATCTGCAGGTGGGCCTGACCCCGATAGTGATCAGCGACAGCGTGGAATGGGTGGACGCCAAGGAACTCGCCGCCGAGCGCAGCGAACTCAGCAGGCGTGTCGAAAACTGGCGGCGCGACTGGGAAAGCGTCAATATGGATAAATATCTGCAATATTATTCCAGGAGCTTCCGTGCCCCCGGCCAGGATTACCATTCCTGGGAAGAGCAGAAGCGCAAGGTCAACGCCAGCAAAACCTGGATCAAGGTCAAGCTGTCAAATATCAGCATCTTCAGCTACCCAGGCAATGATAACCTGATGGTGATAACATTCGACCAGGATTACAGCAGCAACAATTTGAAAAACCAGATGAAGAAGCGCCAGTACTGGAAGTTCGATGGCAACGAGTGGAAAATCGTCTACGAGGGGGCCGCATGAAATTCCGTCTAGTTATGATGGTCGTTGGCTTGCTCATCAGTACCGGCGCGCTCGCCACCAATCCGCGCGTCGAAATGCGCACCAACCTGGGCGAAATCGTGCTCGAGCTCTATCCCGACAAGGCGCCGAAGACCGTGGCCAACTTCCTGCAATACGTGAATAGCGGCCAGTACGATGGCACCCTGTTCCACCGTACCATCCAGAAATTCATCATCCAGGGCGGCGGCTACACCCCGGATTTTCAGTACAAACCGACCCTCGCCCCGGTTCCCAACGAAGCCGCCAACGGCCTCAGGAACGAACCCGGCACGATCGCCATGGCGCGCGCCTATGACCCGAACTCTGCCACCGCGCAGTTCTTCATCAACCTCGATGACAACAAGTTTCTCAACTTCCTCCGCCCCCTGCCCGATTACTACGGCTATTGCGTCTTCGGCAAAGTGATCGAAGGCATGGATGTCGCAAAAAAGATCGGCTCCCTGCCCACGGCGGCCGGCGGACCGTTTGCTGCCGACGTTCCGGTTGAGCCGGTAATCATCGAGAAAATGGTGCTGGATACAGAATCCGCAACGGACAATTCCAAGGTCGCGAAAGCGACCGAGCCGGCAAAATCCCGCAAGAAAACCCCAAAGAGCAGAAAGGAAAAGACCCATGGTTAAACTTCACACCAATTTCGGCGACATCACCCTTGAACTGGATGCCGAAAAAGCGCCAAAGACCGTTGCCAACTTCATGCAGTATGCGGAAAAAGGCTTCTATGACGGCACGATATTCCATCGCGTCATCGATGGCTTCATGATTCAGGGCGGCGGTTTCATGCCTGGCCTGATCCAGAAGAAAACCCTGGCGGAGATCGAAAACGAAGCCGCCAACGGCCTGAAGAACGAAACCTACACCATCGCCATGGCACGCACCTCCGCCCCCCATTCGGCCTCCAGCCAGTTTTTCATCAATACGGCGAACAACGGCTTTCTCAACCACACCGCACCCACCTCACAAGGCTTCGGCTACTGCGTGTTCGGCAAGGTCACCGCTGGCAAGGAAGTCGTTGACCGCATCGGCAAGGTCAAGACCGGTAGCCAGTCCGGCTTCCAGGATGTGCCTCTTGAAGATGTGGTGATCGAGAGTGTGGAAGTGTCTTAGAGCGACCAGCTATCAGCGGTCAGCTATCAGCGGTCAGCAAAACCTGCGCGGCAATGCCGCGCACAAAAAATGGCTGAAAGCTGACGGCTGATGGCTGAAAGCTAAAAATCCATGCCCCACAGCCTGTTCATTTCCGACCTTCACCTCAGCCCGGAACGCCCGCAGACCACGCGAGCATTTGAAGGTTTCGCACGCCGCACCGCACCTCGGGCTGATGCGCTCTACATCCTCGGCGACCTGTTCGACTACTGGGCAGGCGACGACGACTTGGCCGATCCCCATCACGCCGCAATCGCAAACACCCTGGCGGAATTGAGCCGGAGCGGCACGGCAGTTTTCCTCATGCACGGCAACCGCGATTTCCTCATGGCCGAGGACTTCGCGCGCGCCGCCCGCGCCCGCCTGATCCCCGACCCCACCCTGATCGACCTTTACGGCAAATCGACCCTGCTGATGCATGGCGACACCCTGTGTACCGGCGACACGGCTTATCTCGCCTTCCGCGCCAGAGTCAGGCAACCGGCATGGCAGATGGAATTTCTCGTCCGCCCTCTGGCGGAGCGCAAGGCCGAAATCGAGGCGCTGCGCAGGCGTAGCGAAACCGACAAACATCTGAAATCCATCGTGGAGATGGATGTCCATCCCGACGCGGTTGCCGTCGTCCTGCGTGAACACGGCTACCCCCGCCTGATCCACGGCCACACCCACCGTCCCGCCCGTCACCTGCACCGGATCGATGGGCGCGACTGCGAACGCTGGGTGCTGGATAGCTGGTATGATCATGGCAGCTAT
>JAJXTJ010000041.1 GCA_021783895.1 Pseudomonadota bacterium
CCGCACAAATGGGCCAGGCGGCGGTTGTCGAGCGGCTTGAAGTCGAATTCCAGGGGCTTATCCAAGCGTGCACACCTCGCCGCGCAGGGAATGCGGCAGTGCCTCGATCACGCGCAGCTCGACGAAATGCCCGATCAGCCGTGCCTGCCCCGCGAAGTTGACGATGCGGTTGTTGTCGGTGCGTCCGAAGAGTTCGTTGGCGTTCTTCTTGGACGGCCCCTCCACCAGCACGCGCTGCACCGTGCCGACCATGGCGCGGCTGATGCCCTGCGCCATGTCCTCGATGCGCTGCTGCAGGCGCGCCAGGCGCCGCTGCTTCACCTGGTGGGAGACATCGTCGGGCAGATCGGCCGCCGGCGTGCCGGGGCGGGGGCTGTAGATGAAGCTGTAGCCGGCATCGAAGCCGACATCCCCGATCAGCTTCAGGGTCGCCGCGAAATCGGCGTCGGTTTCGCCGGGAAAGCCGACGATGAAATCCGAGGACAGCGAAATATCCGGCCGCACCGCGCGCAAGCGACGCACCAGGGACTTGTATTCGAGCGCGGTGTAGCCGCGCTTCATCGCCGCCAGCACCCGGTCCGAGCCGCTCTGAACCGGCAGGTGCAGGCCGCTGGCCAGTTTGGGCACTTCGCCGTAGACATCGACCATGCGCTGGGAAAACTCGACCGGATGGGAGGTGGTGAAGCGCAGGCGCTCGATGCCCGGCACCTCGGCCAGATAATGCAGCAGGTCGGCCAGATCGGCGGTTTCCCCGTCGTGCATGGCGCCACGGTAAGCGTTAACGTTCTGCCCGAGCAGGGTGATTTCCCTTACCCCCTGCCCGGCGAGCTGCGCCACCTCGGCGATCACATCGTCAAAGGGGCGGGACACTTCCTCGCCCCGCGTATAAGGCACGATGCAGTAGGTGCAGAATTTACCGCAACCTTCCACTACCGAGACGAATGCGGTCGCGCCGTCCACCTTGGCCGCCGGCATGTGGTCGAATTTTTCGATTTCGGGGAAAGACACATCCACCTGGGGTAGTCCGCTTTTGCGCCGGGCATCGATCATCTGCGGCAGGCGGTGCAGGGTCTGCGGGCCGAACACCAGATCCACGTAGGGTGCGCGGCTGACGATGGCGCTGCCTTCCTGGCTCGCCACGCAGCCGCCGACAGCAATCAGCAGATCGGGGTTGCTCTGCTTCAGGGGCCGCCACCGGCCCAACTGGTGAAAGACCTTCTCCTGCGCCCTCTCCCGCACCGAGCAGGTATTCAGCAGGATAACGTCGGCCTCCTCGACGCGCAGCGTGATTTCCATGCCCTGAGCGGCATTCAGCACGTCCGCCATCTTCGCCGAGTCGTACTCGTTCATCTGGCAACCGAAGGTTTTAATGAAAAGTTTTTTTGCCACGCAGAAAACCATGACGGACATGGCGAGAAGTACCGCCCCAAATGATGAGGTCTCGCTTCGCGATGCTCACGTTACGGGTTCATCCTCGTTTCTTCTTCAGGGGTAGGCAGCCACAGCTGGATCAGCATGCCGCCCTGATCGAGCTGATAAAACACCTTGGCGCTTTGCGGCAGTTGGGTGGGAAGGATGAAACGGTTGAACGTATCGTAAATACGTGCGCCGGGCGCCAGCCGGTAGGTTTTCACACCAATCGTCACTTCCGGGTAGTGATGTCCGTTGATCTGCCCGACTTGCACGTTTTGCGGCAAGAACCTGCCGGCATGAGCGGTCAGGGCGAACAGCATGAGGGAAAGGAATAAAAAATGCTTCAGCATAAACACACGATAGCACACAACCTGCACGATCATCGCGCGAATTTACTTGTGCCCTTTGGATATGAAACATTCTGGCTGGCAGAGTCCGTTTGCCTGTGAAGTTTTGCGGGTTGCCAATGCTCGCATTTTTCATCAGCCGCCCTGGTGGTAAATTTCTGCTCAACATCTTGATTTTTATTTGATAATTGGTTCTTACAATAGCCAATGGTGTCTGATATGCTAAGAAATTCTTCGGAATTGAATACACGCGATCCATCCCAGCACAAACAGGTATAACAAAAAGGTGAAGACGCTGGAGCGGTAATAAGCCTTCTGTAACGCACGATACATTCCCCCATGTCCGTAACGAGAAATCTAACAATACGCGATTACGTGGCGTTTATATATAGGATAACCCTTTATTCTTAATTAAAAACTATCCCTATTTCCAGCAGCCTTGATACGGTTATCAACACCAAAAAAGACATCAGACACCATCGGTATGGCCAATATTTCCAGCCGATTGGGGGGTTCCCTCGTTTTCGGTTACCGCTCCCCGCCCCCTATGCGCCAGTGCTTACGATTGAGCAATAGCGGTACAACACCGATGGCGATGCCGCCCAGACCAACAATATTAGTAGTGAGATCGAAAGTCGGGATGCTGTAGGCGGCGATGAAGAACAGAAAGACGGCGCTGCCCGTCGGCCAGAGGGTAAAGAAAACCAGGTTGTGGATAGAGCGGAGAGCCTGCTTGCGGTAATGCCAGGCGCAAGCGAAACCGGCAAGACCATAATAGAAGGCAACCTGGAAACCGATGGCGTTGACTGAGTCCTTGATGATCAGGTTTACGCTCGAAAAATTGGATGAAAGGAACAGGAATAACAGGCCGAACAGGGTAATGACTGCTGTCGCCACCCACGGTGTTTGCCAGGATTTGTGCAGAATGGAGTAGCGGGGGTGGAGCACACCGTCGCGGCCCTTGGCATACATGGTGCGGGTGAATTGCAGGATCGAGGTTTCAAGCGTGCCGATAGAGCTCAGCATCACGGCAACAATGGCCATGTAGCTCCAGGGTTTGGGGAACAATTTATCAGCGATTGCGAATACGACATTAGTGCTCGATTGTTCAATTTCCCTGTCGGTTAACACGAGCAGCGTCACGGCTGCAAAAGTCATGAATAGCAGCAGTACGATCATCATTGATATCATCGCGCCGCGCCCGGGTGCATGAGCGGCATCGCGGGTTTCCTCGTTAAGGTTGACGGTGACATCCCAGCCCCAGAAAAAGAACAGCGCAGTGAGCGCGCCGGTAGCGAACAATTGCGGAGTGAATTGGGCGGCCGAGAACCAGGCCAACGAGAAATCATGGGCCGGTTGTGAGGCAAAGCGGATGATCGCCGCGAAGATGATGACGATCAGCACCCCGACTTCTATGCCGGTCATTATGATTTGGGTATAGCTGGTCGGCTTGATACCTTTGACGATTACTGCGCTCACCGCCAGCAGCCAGCCGGCAGCCACAAAGGTCACCATGCCTGGATCGTTGGCCAGCGCGGGTTTGATCAGGATCAGTGTGGCGGTGGCGGCGGGAATGGTGCCAGACACCATGAAGACTGCCGAAGCGACCAGCAAGGCCCAGCCCGCGAAAAAACCCAACACCGGATTGAAAGCCGCGCCGACCCAGGCGTAGGATGCACCCGCATTCGGATTGCTGCGGTTGAGGCGTAGATAGGCAAACGAGATGCCGAACATGATGAGCCCGCAGTAAAGCAGACTTGCGGGCGCCAGCGCGCCGACTGCTCCAATAAGGGTGGCGGTGGTGGCGGCGATGCTGAAGGCGGGCGCGGTGCCGGCCACCCCCATGACGACGGACTCGCTTACGCCGAGCGCATCAGCTTTAAGTTGAGTGGTTTTATCCATGCGGGTATTTGGTCATTCTGTTTTTGGATGAAATTTATCGCTCTTCGACCTGACGCCACAAGCGAGCCGATGCAATTGACATATTGAAGTTGGCATAATTATTTACAACCAAACAATAATTATAAATAACAACACGTTGCATTGTATCATGGCCGCGAAAAATGACAACCACAGGTTATCGCCTCTGGTGCCGGGGTATAGCTCAGCAAACCAAATCGGTTCAGGTGAAGAGTTCCGCAAATGCCTCACCCGTCTTGAATTTTTCGCGCCCATTGGGAAAATGCCGAAATTTTGTTATTGTTCGCGTCATGCTCAAAGACGCCATCGACCTGTCTACGCTTCGCCGCGTATTAGTCATCAAGCTACGCCACCACGGCGACGTACTGCTGACCTCACCGGTTTTCAGTGTGCTGAAGAATCACGCGCCGCATCTGGAAATCGACGCGCTGGTTTATCAGGACACTGCGGAAATGCTGAGCCTCCACCCTGCCATCAGCCAGATGCACACCGTCGACCGGAAGTGGAAATCCGCCGGGATTCTGGCCCAGGCCAAAGCCGAATGGAAGCTGCTGTCGGCGCTACGGGCGAGAAATTATGACCTGATCATCCATTTGACCGAACATAACCGGGGTGCGTGGCTGAGCCGACTGCTCTCGCCTCGCTATGCAGTTACCCGGAAGCTTGCGGGAAAAAGCCTCGGGTGGCATGGCAGCTTCACCCATCACTACCAGGCGGCTCGTGCGGGGGGGCGGCATATTGTTGAAGAAAATCTTGATGCGCTCAGGCGGCTTGGTATTTACCCCCTGCCTGACGAGCGGAAACTTCAGCTCATCCCTGGGAAAGCGGCTGAAGATGCCATTACCTCCAGGCTCCAGTCAGCGGGCCTTGAAAATAAAGCCTTCATACACATACATCCGACATCCCGCTGGCTATTCAAATGCTGGCCACATGAAAAGACGGCCGAGCTGATTGAAAGGCTGCAAGTGGAAGGACACGCGATTGTCATCACTTCCGCGCCTGACCGGACCGAACTTGACATGGTTGAGCGCATTTTAAACAAGCTGAGCCGCCCGCCCGTCAATTTTGCCGGACAACTCGCGCTCAAAGAGCTGGCCGTACTCGCATCAAGAGCGAGGCTTTTCGTAGGCGTCGATTCAGCACCGATGCATATTGCAGCCGCGATGAAAATCCCGGTGGTGGTGCTCTTCGGCCCCAGTGGCGAGGCGCTTTGGGGCCCCTGGCAGGTACCGTCTCGCGTCATCACGACCGGGCATTCCTGCCGCCCGTGCGGCAACGATGGCTGTGGCGGGGGAAAATTGAGCGAATGCCTGACCGATATTCCGGTCAAGGCAGTAGCAGCAGCCATCAACGAGTTGCTTTGAGTCGCCTGTCTCTCGCCATAGTCCGCCAAACCTTCACCCACTTCGGTGGCGCGGAACGCTTCGTGGCCAATGCCATGCAAGCCATTACTGAGCAGGGGCATACCGTAACCCTGATCGCCCGCCGATGGCCGGAAGGAGCTCGCCAGGCTCACATCGAATGCAACCCATTTTTTGTGGGGAGCCTGTGGCGCGATGCAAGCTTTGCTCGCTGTGCCTGCAAGGCAATCTCACGCCAGAACTTCGACCTGGTTCAATCCCACGAACGCCTATCCTGTTGCGATATTTTTCGTGCCGGCGACGGAGTACACCGGGAATGGCTAAAACAGCGGAAACGCGCCCTCGGACTCTGGGGGAGGCTCCGGCTTTCCTTAAACCCTTACCATCATTATGTGCGCCACGCCGAATCGCGCCTTTTCAGCTCGCCCCGCCTGATGGCGGTCATTTGCAATTCACGAATGGTCAAGGAAGAAATCCGCAATCATTTCTGCGTGCCGGAGGAGAAACTGCATGTCATTTACAACGGCGTGGACCTGGAAACTTTCAACCCCTCCCTCGCCAGCACCTATCGAACGGAAACGCGTATTCGTCTGCATCTGCCCGAAGATGAGCCAGTGTTCCTGTTTGTTGGCTCAGGTTATGAACGCAAAGGGCTGGAACAGGTTTTGCGCGCGCTTGCCGTCCTGAATGCAGGGCATCTTCTGGTTGTCGGCAAAGATAAACGGGAGAACCATTTCCGCAACATGGCAGCAAGCCTGGGCATTGCCCATCGTATCCGCTTCCTCGGCCCTCAAAAAGATGTGCGCCCGTTCTATGGCGCGTCCGATGTTTTTGTTCTGCCAACTTTATATGACCCCTTCCCCAATGCCGCCATGGAAGCCTTTGCCAGCGGCCTTCCGGTCATCACCTCCAGCAAGTGCGGTGCAGCGGAGCTCGTCCGCGAAGAATGGAACGGTTATGTGCGCGACGCACTCGACACGGAGGGTCTCGCCTGCGCCATGAAACGCACGCTTGACCCCGCCCTGTTAATTTCCATGCAAGGCAATGCGCGTGCCACGGTAGCGAAATTCTCCTTTGAGGAAATGGGAGACGCCCTGGCTCAACTTTATCTGAACATGGCAACTCAAAAACAGCGTCAAGTCGCTTATAATTAGCGCACTTTTAATGTCAAAGACCGCCAGCCTCCCAATCGCTGGCATACCGAGAAAGCCTGCGCCTCAAACATGAACAGCCGCGAACTGTATCTGCGCCTGTTGCGCCATGTCCTGCCTTACTGGAAATTTTTTCTTATTTCCATTTTGGCCATGGTTGTGATGGCGTCAACCGAACCAGCCTTGCCGGCCCTGCTTAAACCCATGCTGGACGGCAGCTTCGTCAAAAAAGATCCCACCACCATAAAATGGGTGCCCCTTCTCCTGGTGGGACTGTTTCTGGTAAGGGGCGTGGCCTCCTTTATCACCAGCTATGCCATGAGCTGGCTCGCGAATCAGTTGATCCTCGACTTGAGAAATCTGATGTTTCGCCAGCTTGTCGCGATGCCCACGCGTTTCTATGACAACACCTCGTCGGGAACGGTGATCGCCCATGTTGCCTATAACGTCAATCAGGTTGCCGACGCAGGCACCGGCGCAATAAAGGTACTGATAACCGACACCCTGACCATTATCGGCCTGCTAGCCTGGATGTTTTACCTTGACTGGAAACTCTCGCTGATCTTCCTGACCATTACGCCGGCCATCGTTTTCCTGGTAAAAATTTTTAGCGGTCGCCTGCGCAAAATGAGCCGGGGTGCCCAGAGCTCGCTCGGCAACATCACCCATGTACTCGAAGAAAGCCTGGATGGGCACAAGGTAGTCAAAATCTTCGGCGGACAGGATTACGAATGCCGGCGATTCTTCGACGCGACCAACCAGTTGCGCCGATATGGCATCAAATTCACCATGGCATCCGCAGCAAATGTTCCGGCAATCCAGATTCTCATGGCAAGCTCACTGGCAATTATCGTTTACATGGCTTCATCTCAAACCGAAACCACGGTAGGCGCATTCGTGTCTTTCCTGACTGCCATGCTGATGCTCCTCGCCCCCATCAAGCGGCTTACCGGCGTCAACGAAACCCTGCAAAGAGGATTGGCGGCAGCGGAAGTGGTATTTGAGTTGCTGGACAGCGAACCCGAACAGGACGAAGGTTCGCATTACCTGCCGCGCGCGCAAGGAGAACTTGAACTGCGCCATGTATGCTTCCGCTATACCTTGGAAGGATCACTCGTCCTGGACGATGTCAGCCTGCACATCAAGCCGGGAGAAACAGTGGCCCTAGTTGGGGCGTCGGGA
Organism: Pseudomonadota bacterium; assembly: GCA_021783895.1. The sequence goes on from JAJXTJ010000041.1 coordinate 7,375, forward strand.
AGCGGCAAAACAACTCTCGCCAACCTGGTTCCACGCTTCTATGCGCCCACCTCGGGGCAGATACTCGTAGACGGGCACGACATCACCGATGTCCGGCTTTCCGCCCTGCGCGCAAATATTGCCCTGGTGAGCCAGGACGTCGTGCTGTTCAATGACACGGTTTTTGCCAATATCGCCTACGGAATCAATGCGGCGGCGACAGAAGCCGAAGTGATCGCGGCAACGGAAGCAGCTCACGCCATGGAGTTCATCCGCGAAATGCCCCAGGGCCTGCAAACCATGGTGGGGGAAAATGGCGTTCGCCTTTCCGGCGGCCAGCGCCAGCGCATTGCCATCGCAAGAGCCCTGCTCAAAAACGCGCCGATACTTATTCTCGACGAAGCCACCTCCGCCCTCGATACCCAATCCGAGCGGCATGTGCAGGAAGCCCTGGAAACCCTGATGCAGGGTCGCACTACCCTCGTCATCGCCCATCGCTTATCCACTATCGAAAATGCGGATCGCATCGTGGTCATGCAAAAAGGCCGGATCGTGGAAATGGG
>JAJXTJ010000042.1 GCA_021783895.1 Pseudomonadota bacterium
GCTGTTTCTTTATCGGAATAGGCCACTTTCCCCTGTTCGATCTCGACGGGTGCGCTTTCAGCGAAGCCACGCGCGAGATGCTGTCTAGCGGCCATTACTTGTCCACCACGCTTAACGGCGAGCCGCGCTATGACAAACCGATCCTGATCTACTGGCTGCAGGCGGCCAGTGTTTCCCTGTTCGGCATCAAGGAATTCGCCTTCCGCCTGCCCTCCGCCCTGGCGGGCAGCGGCTGGGTGATATTGACTTATCTGTTCGTGCGCCGCACTGTCAACGCCCGGCAGGCGCTGGCAGCGGGAATCATCACCGCGAGCGCGCTGGCGGTTTCCATCATCGTCAAGGTGGCCACCGCCGATGCCCTGCTCAACCTGCTGATCAGCGCCACGATGTTCAGCGCCTACCTGTTCCTGCGCTTTCACGAACGCAAATACCTGTACCTCGCTTTTGCCGCCATGGGCTTGGGCTTCCTGACCAAGGGGCCGGTTGCCGTGATTATCCCGGGCATGGTGACTTTCCTCTACAGCCTGCTGCGCAAGGATCTCAAGGGTTGGCTCGCGCTGGCGCTGGACTGGCGCGGCATTGCCCTGTTTGTCGCCATTGCGGCCCCGTGGTATGTGACGCAATATGCGGTGGAAGGCGACGGCTTTTTCCGCGCCTTTTTTCTCAAGCACAACATCGACCGCTTCGCCGCGCCGATGGAGAGTCATAGCGGCAATTATTTTTACTATGTTCCCGTGCTGCTGCTGAGCGTGTTGCCTTACACTACGGTTTTGTTCAAGGTTTTCGCGCAGTGGCGCCGGATCGTCAAGGACGACTTGCAGCTTTTCCTGCTGCTGTGGTTCGTCACCGTCTTCGTGCTCTTCTCGCTTTCCGCCACCAAGCTGCCCCATTACCTGATTTACGGCTATTCCGGCGTTTTCATCCTGATGGCGGTCTACCTGGATGAACTGCGCTCGCGCTTTCTCGCTTTCCTGCCGCTGCTGCTGTTGCTTGCCGTGCTGCTGTTCCTGCCGTCTGTGATCGAAGCCGCCATCCCGCATATCCACAAACCCTATTACCGGGATATGCTTGCCGCCACCCGGCAATCGTTGAGCAGTTGGTATTACCCCTTCTTTGCGGGATTCGCCCTGCTCACCCTGTATTTCATGGCGGAGAAGCGATTCGCCCTGGGCGCCAAACTGCTGGCGAGCGGCGTCATTCTGGCGACCGCCTTTTCACTGCTGCTCCTGCCCCTGTTCGGCGGCATGCAGCAGGGGCCGATCAAGGAAGCCGCGCTGCTGGCGCGCGACCGTGGCTACACGGTCGTGATGTGGGGGCTCAACATGCCGAGCTTCAGCGTCTACAGCCAGCGCATCGTGGAAAAACGCGACCCGCGCCGAGGCGACATCGTGATCACCCAGACCAACCGCCTGGCCGGGTTGCACGCCTATGAAACGCTCTACAGCAAGAACGGCATCGCCCTGGTCAGGGTAAACGAATAAGCGGCATGAATTTCCTCTCTCCTACCCCCTGCCCAATTTCCTGGCGCGAGCCGCGCGTCTGGCTGGTGCCGCTGCTCGCATTCGCCGGCATAGCCGTACTCATTGCCAGCGACACCAACCGCAGCCTGTTCCTGTATCTCAATGGCATGGGCGCGCTGGCCAGCGATGTGCTGTGGGAGAACCTGACCGTACTGGGCAGCACCCTGGTCGGATTGACCATGCTGGCCCCGCTGATCGGACGTCGGCCGGATATCCTCTGGTCGCTTGCGCTCGCCGCCATCCTTGCCACCCTGTGGGTGCATGGCCTGAAAGGCCCGATCGGCGAGCTACGCCCGCCGGCGGTGATCTCTCCCGAACTGCTGCATGTCATCGGCCCTGCGTACCACTACGGTTCATTCCCCTCGGGTCACAGCACCACGATTTTCACCGTGGCAGGCATCCTCAGCCTGTACCTCAGGCGAAGCGCCCTGATCTGGCTGGTGGCCGCCGCCCTTCTGGTCGGCCTTTCGCGCATCGCGGTCGGCGTGCACTGGCCGCTCGACGTGCTCGGCGGCGCTTTCGGCGGTTGGCTTTCGGCGGTGTTCGGCACCCTGCTCGCGCAACGCTGGCGCTGGGGAGTAAGCCGTTCCGGAAAATGGATATTGGGACTGGCGCTGGCCGCCTGCACGCTGGCCCTGCTGATTTCGCCCGACGCCAGCTATCCCGATACGATTATGTTTCAACGGTTGCTGGCGCTGATCTGCCTGCTTCCGGCTATACAGTTAGCTTTCACTCGCAAATGGCGCAAGGAAGGCTAAACCGGGTAGCGCATGGTCGCAGAGAATTTCTTGATTTCAGGCACTCATCTAAGTATCATTATCAGTACCAAATAAAGTGCAGACAGGAACCCACTCATGAATACCCTACCCGCTCAGGAGATCAAACGGCGCGGCATTGCCGCTGTGGATGATCTTATAGCAACAGGGGATGTGCATATCATCAAAAATAATCAACCCCAGTACGTGGTGCTCTCGGAAGCGCGGTACCGGGAATTGATCGAGGCGCAAGACGAGGCTTACGTAGCACGGGTGCTTGCATCGCTGGAAGACTACAAGGCGGGCCGAGTGAAGCGAGGCACGGCGAATGACTTGATTAAAGAACTAGGCCTGGAAGACTGAGGCATGTACGCGCTTGTCTGGACGGCGCGGTTTACGCGATCGGCAAAAAAATTCGCCGATCGCCATGGTGAATTGCGGACAAAGTTTTCCAACATCCTGCGCGATCTGGAAAACGACCCTTTCCAGCCACACCTGAAATATCACCACCTCGGCGGCAAGCTCAAGGGCATTCAGGCCGTCAGCATCACCGATAGCTATCGAATCTCATTGACCGTTGCTATTACTGACAAGGAAATCATTTTGCTGGATGTCGGTAGCCATGATGAAGTGTACCGGTAACATTAAAATTCATGACTCTTGATTTCTTTAATCGGCGACGCTTCTGGTTGCTGCTCACCCTGCTGATGACTGCGGTCTGGTTCGGCAATATCGAATATCGCAAGCTGGTCAGGCCGGACGAAGGCCGCTATGCGGAAATTGCCCGTGAAATGGCCGCCAGCGGCGACTGGATTACGCCGCGTCTGAACGGCATCAAATACTTTGAGAAACCCGCTCTGCAATACTGGGTCACGGCAGGCGCTTACCGCTTGTTCGGCGAACACAACTGGACGGCGCGGCTATGGAGTGCGCTGACCGGGTTTCTCGGCATCTTCTTCACCGCCTTCGCCGCCCGCCGCCTGTTCGGTCGCGAGGCCGGCCTGTCAAGCGCCGCAGTACTCGGGAGCAGCCTGCTGTATGCCCTGATCGGTCACATGAACTCCCTGGACATGGGGATAACTTTTTTCATGGGAGGAGCGCTGATGAGTTTCCTGCTGGCGCAGCAGGATGCGGCCAGCGCACGCTCCAACCGCCTGTGGATGCACGTTGCCTGGGCTGCCCTGGCGTTTTCCGTCCTGAGCAAGGGATTGATAGGCATCGTTCTGCCGGGCGCGGTGCTGGTGCTTTACACTTTGATCGAGCGTGATTTCGGCTTGTGGAAAAGGCTGCATCTATTCAGCGGAATAGCGCTTTTCATGGCCATCGCCGCGCCCTGGTTTGTCACGGTATCGGTCGTCAACCCCGAATTTTTCCATTTCTTCTTCATTCATGAGCATTTCGAGCGCTTCCTGACCAAAATTCACGGACGCTACGAACCGTGGTGGTGGTTTATCCCCATGCTTGTCGCCGGCATCCTGCCCTGGCTCATCCCCATGATCGATTCTCTGGCGCACGCCTGGAAGGTCGAGACGTCGAGCCCTCTCCCCAACCCACTCCCTGCACCCGCAAGGAATGTCCCCGCCGAGAGCGGCAGCAAAGCTGCTCGCTCTGGCGAGACGGGAGAGGGGGCAGATGTGTCGCTGCGCGACGTTTGCCATAATGGATTCAAGCCAAAACGTTTCTTGCTGATCTGGGCAGTGTTCATTTTCGTTTTCTTTTCCCTCTCCGACTCCAAACTCCCCTCCTACATTCTGCCGATATTCCCGGCACTGGCGCTGCTGATCGGCGAACGCCTCAGCCGCATCGACGGACGCCGTTTATTCTGGCAAATATTGCCAATAGCATTCCTGGCTGCGGCCGGCCTGTTATTGGCCCCCAAAACGGTGCGTTTTGCCGGCAACGAACTAATGCGGGGGCAATATGCCATATTCGCCCACTGGGTGCTGGCTGCGTCCGCCATCTGGCTGGTCGGAACGGTAGGCGCCCTATTGCTGAGTTGCCGCGATAAAGTGCGCGGCGCGATCATCGTCCTCGCGTGCAGCAGCCTGATCGCCGCCCAGGTTCTCATGACCGGGCACGACAGCCTGTCGGCGACACGTTCCGACTATGCCATCGCCGAACAGATCAAGCCCTATCTGCGTCCCGGCGCGCCTTTCTACAGTCTGGAAGGCTATGACCAGACACTGACCTTCTACCTCAAGCGCACCGTGACCCTGGTCGCCTATCAGGACGAAATGGCCTTCGGCATCGCCCAGGAACCGGACAAATGGCTGCCGACCATCGAGTCCTTCAAGCAGGCCTGGGTTCGGCAACCCTATGCCCTGGCGATCATGCCGAACAACACCTACCAGCAACTCTCCCAGCAAGGACTGCCGATGCGGGTTATCGCCCACAGCATCGACAAGACAGCGGTAAGGACATTATGAACCTGCTCAGTTTTTCCCTGATTCTGTTCGGCGTACTGCTGAATGCCTCCGCCCAATTGCTCCTCAAGGCCGGCACCAACGCCGTCGGCCATTTCGCCTTCAGCCGCGACAACATCCTGCCTGTCGGCTGGCAGCTCGCTACCGAGCCGCACATCATGGGAGGGCTCTCATTTTATGTCATCAGCGTGGTGGTGTGGATCATGGCGCTGTCGAGGGTGGAGGTCAGCATCGCTTATCCGATGCTGTCGATCGGCTATGTGGTCAACGCCCTCGCCGCGTGGTGGCTGTTCGGCGAGGCCGTTTCGGTCACCCGCATGATCGGCATCGGCATTATAATTGTCGGCGTTTACGTCGTTGCGAGAAGCTAATTTCTAAAATGAACTACCTACCCTTTACCAAACCGACTCTCGACGAAGCCACCATCCAGGGCGTGGTCGAAGTGCTCCGCTCCGGCTGGCTGGCCACCGGTCCCAACGTGCAGGCGCTGGAAAAAGCGCTGTCGGACTACCTGGGCGGACGCATCGTGCGCACCCTCACCTCCGCCACCGGCGGGCTGGAAGTGGCTTTGCAGGTTTGCGGCATCGGCCCTGGCGACGAGGTGATCACGCCGGCAATGAGCTTCGCTGCCACGCCGAATGTGATTCTGCGGGTCGGCGCCAAACCGGTGTTCGTCGATGTCGGCCTCACCAGCCGCAATATCGACCTCAACCAGGTTGAAGCCGCGATCACGCCGAGGACGAAAGCCATCATGCCGGTGCATTTCGCCGGCCTGCCGGTGGACATGGATGCGCTTTACGACCTCGCCCAGCGCCACAAGCTGCGCATCGTCGAGGACGCCGCCCACGCCATCGGATCAAGCTGGTTGGGCAAGAAAATCGGCAGCTTCGGCGACATCGTTTCGTTCAGCTTCCACCCCAACAAGAACATGACCACCATCGAGGGCGGCGCGCTGTCCTTCGCCAATGCCGAAGACGCGAAAAAATTCGACCTGCTGCGTTTCCACGGCATTTCGCGCGATGCCGAAGGCAACATGGACGTCTCCGTGCCCGGCGGCAAATACAACCTGTCCGACGTGGCGGCGCGCGTCGGCGTCGGCCAGCTGCCGCTGCTGGACGGCTTCAACGCCAAGCGGCGCGAACTGGTGGCGCATTACTTCCGGCACTTCGCCAGCGACCCGGACTGCCTGCTGCCCAGCCACAGCGACGAGGGCCACAGCTGGCACATGTTCGCCCCGCTGCTGCCGCTCGACCAGCTCAGCATCAGCCGCAAACAGTTCATCGAAGCCATGCACCAGCGGGGGCTGGGTGTCGGCATCCATTACCCGGCGCTGCACCTGTTCAGCCTTTACCGCGAGCAAGGCTACCGGGAAGGCGACTTCCCCAACGCGGAAAGAATCGGTCGCGAAACCGTCACCCTGCCCTTGTTCCCGGCAATGACGCTCGCCGACGTGGAGCGGGTATGCGACGCAGTCAGGGAAATCATCGAGACCACCAGGAAATGAACCCCATCGAACTCTCCGTCATCGTCCCGGTATACAACGAGGAACAAGGTCTGCACTCCCTGTTCGACAGGCTCTATCCCGCGCTCGACAAACTCGGTATTTCGTACGAGGTCATCTTCATCAACGACGGCAGCCGCGACCGCTCCGCCGCAATTCTTCGCGAGCAGTTCCAGAAGCGCCCGGACGTCACCCGCGTCGTGCTGTTCAACGGCAACTTCGGCCAGCACATGGCGATCATGGCCGGCTTCGAGCATTGCAAGGGTCAGCGCATCGTCACCCTGGACGCCGACCTGCAAAACCCGCCGGAAGAAATCGGCAAGCTGCTCGCCAAAATGGACGAAGGCCACGACTACATCGGCAGTATCCGCAAACAGCGCAGCGACAGCTGGTGGCGCCACGTCGCCTCGCGCGCCATGAACAACCTGCGCGAACGCATCACCCGCATCAAGATGACCGACCAGGGCTGCATGTTGCGCGCCTACAGCCGCGACATCATCGACGCCATCAACTCCTGCAAGGAAGTCAACACCTTCATCCCGGCGCTGGCCTACACCTTCGCCCAGCACCCCGCCGAAGTGGTGGTGGAGCACGAGGAGCGCGCCGAAGGCGAATCGAAATACTCGCTGTACAGCCTGATCCGCCTCAATTTCGACCTGATGACCGGCTTCTCGGTGGTGCCGCTGCAAATGTTCTCGCTGGTCGGCATCGCGGTTTCCATCCTGTCGGCGCTGTTCGTCGTTTACCTCTTCATCCGGCGCCTGATCGTTGGCCCCGAAGCAGAGGGGCTGTTCACCCTGTTCGCCATCGCTTTCTTCCTGATCGGCATCACCCTGTTCGGCATCGGGCTGCTGGGGGAATACGTTGGACGGGTTTACCAGCAGGTACGGCATAGGCCGCGGTATCTGGTGCAGGCGGTGTTAGAAAAATCAGTTCAAGAGTAATAGGGATATGAAAGCCGAATAAGATTTCTCAAAAGCCAAGAGTGGCGCGGTTATTCCACCCACCGGCAAAACCCGCATCACCATTTTTTTGGACGACGATATACTGGCCGCTTTCCGGGCGCGCGCGGAAGCCCAAGGGAAAGGCTATCAAACGCTGAATTAATGAGACTTTGCGTGCCACAATCCAGCCGTGCCAGACGCCACTCACCGTCGAAGAATTGCGCCGAGTTCTGCGTGAGGAATTGCATGCAGCATAATGAATGCGCCTTCCTGAATGTTAGTCATCTTTGGATCGCCGGCGTAAAATGAGCAGCAATTCTTTTTACTGGAGGCCGTATGAATTTTCACATTGAGTATGAGCGCAAAGCCGATGGGCGCTGGTTAGCAGAAGTACCTGAGATTCCATGTGTGCTCACTTACGGCGCCACTGCCGACGAAGCAATGGCTAAAGCAGAAACGCTGGCGCTTCGCGCGCTTGCCGAACTCATCGAAACCGGTGAAAAACGCCCCATGACCATGTGTTAACGCAAGACTTGACCCCGGCATTCTGCTGCATGATTACTGTAGGGCGGGTTAGGCGAAGCCGTAACCCGCCGGATGGTGACGTGCGGCGCAATACGCCGCTTATTGGCGCCCTACACAAATTGCGACTTACATAAGCGCTAATCTCGTTATATAAACACGACCCC
>JAJXTJ010000043.1 GCA_021783895.1 Pseudomonadota bacterium
CACCGCCACCACGGAAAGCATGTACAGGGTGCGCTGGGTCGGCACGCCGAAACCCGACAGCAGCGCGTAGAGCAGGGCCGCCAATGCGCCTGCCACGGCTGCTGCCTTGCGCGCCGGCAGACGCAGGGTGAGCCTCTGGCAGCGCCGCCACAGGCCGTACACCAGAGCAAAGGCCAGGCTGGAGATCATGGTGACATGCAGCCCGGAGATGGACATCAGGTGGTTCACCCCGGTGCGCAGGAACACCTTCCACTGATCGGGGGAAATCGCGTTCTGCTCGCCCACCGCCAGCGCCTTGAGCACGCCGGCATATGGCCGATCGCCCAGCACAGCCTGAAACCGCCGGGCCACCCGCTCGCGCAGCATCTCGACCATGTAGCCGGGCCGGTAGACATGAGCTGCCAGGCGGCGGTTGCTGTCCTCCTGGCGCACGTAGCCGGAGGCGCGGATGTTGCGCTCCAGCAGCCACGCTTCGAAATCGAAACCGTTCGGGTTGGCGTTGCCGTGCGGTCGCTTGAGGCGCACCGTCAACTGCCAGCGCTCGCCGGCGTGAAAATCGGGCAGCGCAGTCCCGGCAATATTCTTGCCGAAAGCGTCGCTATAGGCGGCGAGCTGGATGTGATGGGGAACGACCGCGCCGAGGGTTTTTACGCGCTCGACATCGAACTCGAAGCGCATGCCGCGTTCATTCGTCGCGGGCAGAGCGGCGACCACGCCGACGAGCTGGATATCGCGCCCTTCCCAGGCAGCCGGCAGGGCATCGGACAACCGCTGCTGTGCCATGAAGGCGGCCCAGAAGAAACCGAGCCCGAGAAAAGTCACCCTGGTCAGTAGCCCGCGTGGCGCCGCCGGAAGAAAACGGCCTGCCAGCCACAAAGGCGGCAGCAGGCCAGCCCAGGACAGACCAGGCAACGCGACCTGCTGTTGCAGCAGCCATACGCCGAGAACGAAGGCGAGAATGTTGGTGCGCATGAAAAAATCAATTCATGCCAGAGGCCATCAGCCAGAGGCTAAAGGCGTTGTCGCTACATGAGTTTTCCCATTGCCCATCGCCGCTAACCTCCCGTCATTTGACCACTCAGGACTCGGGACTGTTTTCCAGCACTCCATCCACCAGTTTGAGCACGCGCGGCGTCCGCGCCGCCAGTTTGGGGTCGTGGGTGACGATGATGAAGCTGGTGCCGAGCTCCCGGTTCAGTTCCAGCATCAGGTCGAACACCCCTTCAGCGGTGTGGCGATCGAGATTGCCGGTCGGCTCGTCCGCCAGCACGCAGGCCGGGCGCGTCACCAGGGCGCGGGCCACGGCGGCGCGCTGGCGTTCGCCGCCGGAAAGTTCGCCGGGGGTGTGGCCGAGGCGATGCCCCAGGCCAACCTGCCTGAGGACCTCCGCCGCTTGCTCATAGGCGGCCTCCGGCTTCATGCGCCGGATCAGGAGCGGCATGGCGACGTTTTCCAGCGCGGAAAACTCCGGCAGCAGATGGTGGAACTGGTAGATGAAGCCGAGCGACCGGTTGCGCAGGCTACTCCGCTCGGACTCGCCCAGCTCGCGGACGTTACGCCCCATGATAGCGACCTCGCCCGAAGTGGCATCGTCCAGCCCGCCCAGCAAATGCAGCAGCGTGCTTTTGCCGGAGCCTGATGCGCCAACGATCGCCACCCGCTCACCCTGGCCGATTTCGAAATTGACGCCGAGCAGCACCGGCACTTCGCCCTTGCCCTGGTGGAAAACCTTGTGCAGATTGGTGCAGGAAAGCACCGTCTGGCGAGGAGTAAGGGGTGAGGGGTGAGGGATAGCCCCTCCCGCGCCGCTTGTTATCTCACTCATAAAATGACGTCTCCATCGGTGCTCTCATAGGGGCCAAGAAATCGGTCGCCGTTGAAATGAATGAGGTGAGACGGGGCCTCTGCCACCCACACTTCAGTTTCCCAGGCTATTTCGCCGAGGTAACGAGCCATGAGCGCGCGTGAAGGGAATGCGGTTACATAAACCAAACCGGCAGACGATCCGGCAAACAAATGGGCCAGCTCGTCATGGCGTTTCCCATTGACCGCGCCGTGGCTGGTAACCGACTCGATGAGTAGCAGCCAATTACGGTCAGAGTAATGGATTACGACATCCGGCATCTTGCCATGGGTATCCACAATCACGCCCAGCTTGGTCAATAGGGCATGATCGAAGTAACCCCATTTATCGCCGGTATCCCCGGCGTAGATCAAGACGCCCCCCGGCACAAAACGCGGGCCAAATTTTTCGATAATTGCCTTGATCAACTCGCTGTGCTCGCCGGAGCTTAATTGAATCTCGCTGCCAGAAGTAATTTTCACCGGGACGAGATTCAAATCCCGTGCCTTCGCATACCGGGCGACCAGCGTTTGACGGATCGAGAGGTAAGCCGCCAGTTTCTTCGCCCATGTCTTCGTGCCAAAAGTCCGCAGCAAGACAAGCGCCTCTGGTTCAATCTGGTAAACGAATTTCGGGCTATTGACTGGACGTGATGGCTTGTCCGGGTTGGGAATCGCCATACCGGCATCGACAAACTGGTGAACGGTCTGACGACGGAACGTCTCTCGCGTATTTGGTTTGTAAGTAGCGCCGTAATGGTCACGACTGAATTCCATCATCGGTGTAATGCCGATCAGCGGGTTATCGGCCTGCCGCCATGACTTGCCGGGCATGAGATTCACCAAAGCCAACAGAGAAAGGGCGGAGCGCTCATTCTGCTGAGCGCGCGGAAAGCCTAGCGCAATAAGGATTTTCAACGCGTCATCAATATTCTTGTGCTCGCTCATGCCATGCTTTCCAGTTTGGCGTCGATCCGTTCCTGCGACAGCTTTTCCTGCTCCTTCGCCCAGCAGCCAAGTGTAATCAACGCTTCACGGCTGGGGTACTTCATCAGCCTCAAGTCGGTCGCGTTGACTTGAGTATGCCCGCTAAATCGGCGGAAACACTCGTCGATCATCGTGGAATTCAAAAAAGCCGCCAAACCCCGTGCCAGTTCTTCCGGCAAACTTTGCTTGCGCTGGTGGAAAACATTCAGGTGGTTTTCAAAACCCAAAAAAGGAGCATCGAACATATCCGGGCAAACCACGCTTGCCACGAGGCGGTGCTTTTCCTCCTTGGACGAGAAACGCCGCACCACGGCATAAAAGCCATTCGGGTAAAGCAACTTGTCGGTTTCAGGGTGGCGCATCAGCGCGTTGGGCTTCTTCATCCCCGGCTTCGGCCAGTCGATGGATAGTCCGGTGAAATGGCCTGGATAAAGCAAGGGAACGCTTCCCGGCTCCGGGATTTCGCGCAGATGCTCTTTTACCCGGAAATCGACCACCGGGCCGGTCGATACCTCGACGCCAATGTCCGTCAACGAGTAACTAAAGACCGGGGACAACTCCATGAAATTGCGCTCTGGGGAAGTCGGAACGTGGATAAAGCGCTCGGCAACACAGGGAAATACGATCTGCTCAAACGGGTAAACATGGGCAGCATAATCGTCAAAGAGGTCGTCGGCGGAAGTGGATACCGTCACGTCGCCCTGCTGACCGCCGCGCTCTAGCAGGATAATGATGTTTTCCTGCAGCACCTTGTCGTCCTTGAACGCTTTGTTTCTCGATGCAAACAGATGCATATGCCGGATCGCCGCGCGCTCAAGAATGAATTCACGGAATGGCCGGTAATAGGGGCCATTGCAGAAGCTGCGGGGAATAATGGCGACAAGTTGCCCGCCAGTGTCCATCAACGCCAGTGCCAGAGCAACAAAAGCCGAATACAGATTGACCGTCTCAATGCCGGCCTGACGAAGCAGGAGCCGATGGCGCGAATGGCTATTTATCTTCTTGTAAGGTGGATTAAGGATGGCGAAATTGAATTTTTCGGTTATTCCGAACTGGATTTGGTTGATAGCACTTTCAATAAAGTCGCTCCGAATCAGGTCGGCGGCAAACTTGATTCCGGCACCGGAGAACAACGGCTGATAAACCTCGATTTCCTTGGCAAGGTAAGAAGCCAGAAGGTCGTCGAGCTCATACAAGGTAACCGAAACATCATTTAACTTTTGCCCGGATGTTCTCGCCTTTTCCAAAAAAGCGACTGTCAGCGAGCCTACCCCAGCACCGGCGTCGAGAAGCCGGATAGATGAGTGCGTGGACAAATCGAAAAGTCCTGCCATGAAATCCGCCGTACAACGGGGCGTCATGAACTGTCCGAAATCCGCGCGTCTGCCTGGGTTGAGCCGGGATGAAGCTTCACGGCGTGCCTTCTCGATTCGAGCTTGGCGAGGGGTGAAGGGTGAGGGGTGAGGGGAAAAACCATCGCCCCCTACGGTCGCCTCACGCCTCACCCCTGACGCCTCACCCAAGCTCTCATTCATATCTCAACGCCTCCGCCGGGTTGGTCTTGGATGCGCGCCAGCTGGGGTAAAGCGTCGCAAGCAGGGTAAGCACGAACGACACGACGGCGATCACGCCGACATCGCGGCTTTGCAGGTCGGAAGGCAGTTCGCTGATGTAATACACGTCTTTGGCGAGGAAATGCACATGGAACAGCCGCTCGATGAACGGCACCACCACGTCGATATTCAGCGCCAGCACCACGCCGACAGCCACGCCGATCAGCGTGCCGATGACCCCGATCAGGGTACCCTGGACGATGAAAATCTTCATGATGCTCGCGGGGGAAGCGCCCAGGGTGCGCAGGATGGCGATGTCCGCCTGCTTGTCGGTGACCGCCATCACCAGAGTGGAAACGATGTTGAACGCCGCCACCGCCACGATCAGCAACAGGATGATGAACATCACGTTCTTCTCGATCTGAATGGCGCGGAAGAAATTGGCGTGCTGCCGCGTCCAGTCGCTAACGACGATATCGTCGCCGAAGTGGGCGGACAGTTCCTGCGCCACCTGCGGCGCAAGGTTCATGTCCGTGAGCTTGAGCCGCACGCCGGAAACGCGGCTGCCCATGCTGTACAGCTTGGCCGCGTCATCCATGTGAATCAGCGCCAGCCCGGCATCGAATTCGTACATGCCGGCCTCGAAAATTCCCACCACCCTGAACTGTTTCACCCTCGGCATGATGCCGGCCGGCGTCACCCGCCCCTGAGGCGCAATCAGCACTACCTTGTCGCCCACCGTGACGGACAATGTCCGCGCCAGCTCGGCCCCCAGCACAATGCCGAACTCACCGGAGCGCAATGCATCCAGCCGGCCCACTTTCATCTTGTCGGCCAGGTCGGACACCTGCGCCTCGCGATCAGGCAGAATGCCTCGCACCACCGTCCCCTGCACGGTCTGGTCGTAGGACAGCAGTCCCTGCGCCATGATGTAGGGCGCCGTGCCCACCACCTCGGAGTGCCGCGCCGCCACCCCGGCAACCCTTTGCCAATCGGCCAGGGTGTTGTTTGCGCCGCTGATCTGAATGTGCGCCGCCACGCCCAGGATGCGGGTGCGCAGCTCCTTCTGGAAACCGTTCATCACGGAAAGCACCACGATCAGGGCGGCCACGCCGAGCGCAATGCCCAGCATGGAAACCAGGGAGATGAAGGAAATGAAATGGTTGCGCCGCTTGGCGCGGGTGTAACGCAGGCCGACGAAGAGCTCGAAAGGTTGCACGGGTATGAATGGCTGGCAAAGGCGCCAGTTTGCCACTTAACGGCCGGAAACACAAAGCCGGCCAAAAGTACCGGGGAAGAGTTGGCCCGCCGCCGGTCTGGTGATAACCTAGCCCACTCCATGCACTGCCATCTTCTAATTCCGGGCCTGTTTCCGCCCTTCAGCCCAGAAACCCGGAACGCGCTACGGGAATTACCCCTGCCCGCTCTGGCAACGCTGCTGGCGCGCGGCAGCCGGAAGACGCTTGCGGATGAGAGCATGGATGCGTGGCTGTGCCGAAGCTTCGGCGTCGAAAAGCAGCACAACTGGCCCGTGGCGGCCTTTACCCTGCTGGCGGACGGAGGCAGCCCCGGCAGCGATTTCTGGCTGCTGGCAGAACCCGTGCACCTGCAACTGCAACGCGACCGACTGGTGCTGGTGGATGCCGGCAACCCGGATATCACTCAAGAAGAGGCGGGCAGCCTGATAGCCGCCCTTAACGATCATTTCGCCGATGAGGGTCTGCGTTTCTTTCCGACCCGGCCAGCCCACTGGCATTTGCGCCTGGCCCACCCCCCCGCCCACCTGGAAACCCATTCCCTGGAAACCGCCATCGGCAGGAATATTCGGAACCTGCTGCCGAGCGGTCCAGACGGCAAACGCTGGCACAGCCTCCTCAACGAAGTCCAGATGTTGCTGCACCGCCATCCGGTCAACGAGGCGCGGGAGGAGCGCGGCTTGCTACCAGTGAACAGCATCTGGCCCTGGGGCGGCGGAGTTCTACCAATTAACCCGACCACCCATTTCGCCCATATCTGGACCGACGACGCGTTGGCCCGGGGCTTGGCGGTCGCCACCGGCACCCCCTGCACCAACGTACCTAAGACCGCTGCGGAATGGCTAGCCGCCACCCAGGACGGCTCGCACCATCTGGTTGTTCTCGACGCGCTGCGCACCCCGGCTCTGCACGGCGATGTCCGCCTCTGGCGCGGAAGCCTGTTGCGCCTGGAAAAAGACTGGTTTGTGCCGTTGCGGCAGGCCCTGTCGCGCGGAAAACTCTCCCGATTGACGCTCTATGCTTTCGATAATGGACGGGCCGGGGCGTTTTCAGTCGGCCGATCCGACCTGTGGAAAATCTGGCTTCGCGCCAAACCTTATGAATCCTACATTGGAGACTCCCGATCATGATGCACACCCCAAGTTTCTATATTGACGTTCCCGGAATCACCCTTTACGATCCGCTGGCCGAATTCCTGGGCGCGGCAGAGAAAGGGGGCGTCGAATACCGCTACCTCGACGCGGTCAAGCTGGCCGGACACTCCTGTCCCACGGTGGCGGGCGCCTGGCTGATGACGCGCAAGGCACTGGCGAGTCTGTATGGCAACGAACTGCCGGTGCGGGGCGCAATCGAGGTTTCATTCCGTGGCGGCCAGGCTGACGGCGTAACGGGGGTGATCGCCAATGTCGTCGGCCTTCTAACCGGCGCTGCGCAGTCAGGCGGCTTCAAGGGAATCGGAGGGAAATTCGACCGCAGAAACCTGCTGCATTTCAATGCCGGCATCACCGGCGAGATTCGCTACACCCGGCTGGATACCGGAATCCATGTGGAGACGACCTATCATCCAGAGGTGGTCACCCCCTCCCCCGGCATGAAAGAGCTGATGCAAAAAACCATGATGGGCGTAGCCAATGCGGAAGAACGGAACAGCTTCGGCCTGCTCTGGCAGGACAGGGTCAGGCGCATCCTGATCGACCATGCCGACGATGCGGAAATGATCCCGGCCATCATCAGCGGCGGGTAAGTGCGTGGACAAACACAACGAAATCACACTGCTGCTCACGCCTGATAGTGTCGAAACCCAGTGCAATAAAGCACCCCGCGGCAAGCCACGGGGTATTAACTACGCTCTTCAAGCTGCTGCTCTTCAAGCTGCTGGCTTTCAGCCAGCCTTCGCCCCAAGTAGGCGGGGAATTGAACCCGAAGAGATTAACAATATATTTCCAAAAAAAGCCGTCTCGCTGGGAAAATGAATGTTGCTTTTTTCGGCCCCACGCCACGGATATTTCGATTCCGCCATTAATTTTCTCGCTGTCCACAATAGCAATCGCC
>JAJXTJ010000044.1 GCA_021783895.1 Pseudomonadota bacterium
CAGCCAGAAGCAGGGCAGACAAGGCGGCTGCCACCCATCCCAGTACGCATCGCCGTTTCGCTGGATTGCTCATTTTTAGTCGCCCATTCCCATTTTGATGTAGCCGGTGGGGCACACATCTGCACAGATATGGCAGCCGATGCACTTCGCGTAATCGGTGGTAACGTAGCGACCGACGGTGGCATCCTTCTTGGGGACGCGCCTGACAGCGCCTTGCGGACAGTAGATCACGCAGTTGTCGCACTCGAAACACAGGCCGCAGCTCATGCAGCGCTTGGCTTCCGCCTGCGCCTGCGCCTCGCTGAGTGCCACGATGCGCTCTTCTGCGTTGCCCAAAACGTTCTCCGAGTCAATCGTGACCAACTCGCGCTCATTGCGCGGAATGAACGGAAAGTGCCCGAGGAACAGATCGGCGGGCTGCATCACGTATTTGTCAGAGCGGTTTTCGAAGTTGTGAATCCCGAACTTGGCCACGTCGGAGCCGCGCACACCCAAGTCGATTTCCTTGGCGGAACCCTCAGCCTTGATGACTTCGTCCTTGCTGCGAGAGTGATATGTTTCAGGCGTCTTGCCAAACTCGATTTGCTTGTTCAACAGATCCCAATAATGCACGTCCACCTTGGGCCGCTTGCCCAAATCCTCACCCTTCACGTAATGGTCAATACCTTCGGACGCTATGCGACCGTGACCAATCGCCGTAGTCAGCAGGAACGGCGTAACGGCATCGCCGCCGACAAACACGCCTGGCTGGCCGACAGCCTGGAGATTTTTGTCTACTTTGGCCAACCCGCGATCATTTTTGAATTCATCCATCCCGGACCAGTTCACCGACTGACCCACGGCGAAGACAAGCAGATCACAGGGGATCTCATACTCCGTGCCCTCTTTCGTGACCATTTTTTTGTTGACCCACTCGACCTGTACCACTCTTAAGGCCACAGCCTTCCCATCCTTGTCCTTCACCACCGAAAGCGGATTGATGCACGACTGGATTTCAACACCTTCCTGAATAACCGCATCCAGTTCATGCTTGGATGCCGGCATTTCGATGACATTGCGTCTATAGGCAACAACGACTTCGGAACTGCTGCGCAAAATACCCCCATCCTTCTGTCCGCGCCCGCCATCGCTCTCGCGTGCGGCGACAATCACCTGCGCCTGGTCGTGCGCTTCCGCGCTAGCCTTCTTGTGACTACCAACGCGACGGGCAACAGCGGCGACGTCCATGGCGGTATCGCCGCCGCCGATGACGACGATGCGATCGCCGGCATGGTCCATCCTGCCTTCATTAAACTCTCGCAGGAATGTAATAGCATCAATGCAGTTCGGCGCATCGGATCCTGGCAGGGGTGCGAGATTGCCGGTCTGGGCGCCGATGCCGATGAATACGGCATCGAAATCGTTCCGCAAATCACTGAAACTCACGTCCTTGCCGACACGGGTGTTGAGTCGAACTTCCACCCCCATATCGATGATGCGCTGGATCTCGGCATCGACGATGTCACGCGGCGTACGATAGGCTGGCAGCCCGAAACTTATCATGCCGCCCAGTTTGCTGCTGGATTCAAAAATGACGCAATCATGGCCTTTGCGGCGCAAATGATAGGCGCAGGACAGGCTGGAAACCCCGCCACCGACGATGGCAATCCGCTTGCCGGTCTTGAGTTCGGGCTTGGCATAACCCAGCCCATGCTCGATTGCCCAGTTGCCGATGAAGTGTTCAATCGAGTTGATGCCGACAAACTCATCGACTTCGCTGCGGTTGCACCCACCCTGGCACGGCGCCGGGCACACCCGGCCCATTATTGCGGGAAAAGGGTTGGCCTCGGTCATCCGGCGCCAGGCATATTCCTGCCATGGCATGGTCGGCTTGCCATCGGTGCCGACCGGTGGCTTCTCGATACCGCGCACGATGTTGAGCCAGCCGCGCACATCGTGGCCGGAAGGGCAACTGCCCTGGCATGGGGGTGTACTTAGCACATATTCCGGGCACTTGTGGGATTTGTCGGCATCGAAAATCTTGTCCTGCCAGCTGCGCCACTGGTTTTTCCCATCCTTGAAACGGCGGAAAGTGCGGGCTTGATTCTTGTTCATCTCTTCAGGTGAAACTGACATAGCTTAATCTCCTAAAAATCAACTTGTAGGGTGCGCTGGGCGCGCACCGTTCCGAACTGT
Organism: Pseudomonadota bacterium; assembly: GCA_021783895.1. Next base: position 2,176 of record JAJXTJ010000044.1, read on the forward strand.
TTGGTGCGTGATGCACCCTACAAAACTACTCTTCTTCTTTTTCCAATAAGATGGCAGTACTCACCAATTGGTGAACGCCACCCACCATGCTCATATCGAACCCGTAAAAAGGGACAACCTTGTTGAACTGCGCCTTACAGATCGCGCAGATCAACGCCATGAAATTGACCTTGTGCTCCTTAACCACGTTGTTTAACGCTTCCATGCGCGGCAGAGCGCCCTTGATGCGGACCTCCAGCAGGTCATCCGTCAATATGCCGCCACCGCCACCGCAGCAGTAAGTGCCCTCGCCGATGGTTTCCTCGGACATGTCGTGGTAATTGTTCGCGACGGCCTTGATGACTTCGCGGGGGATAATGAATTGTCCGCCCGGAATATCGCCCATGCGAGTACCGCGAGCCACGTTACACGAATCGTGGAAGGTGATGACCCTGTGGTCGTTCAGGCTCTTGTCGAACTTGAGCCTGCCCTGCTTGATCAGATCGTTGGTAAATTCGCAGATGTGCTGCGGAGCTGGATAACGCGGATCGAGCTGTTTCTGCAGTTCGATCGAGAACGGGTCTTCGCCGCCCGCACCGACACCGACCAGAGTATTCCAGAAGCTGTATGCGACGCGCCAGGCGTGTCCGCATTCGCCCACGACAATGCGCTTCACTCCCAATTCCAGTGCCGCTTCGCGAATGCGCATGGCGGCGCGGCGCATATTCTCATAACTGCCGATGAACATGCCGAAGTTGCCGGCCTCGGAGGCCTTGGAGCTCAGGGTCCAGCTGGTGCCCGACGCGTGGAACACCTTGCCATAACCCATCAGGCTTTCCACGTGGGGCTCGGCGAAAAAGTCGGCGGACGGCGTCACCAGCAGCACCTCGGCGCCTTTGACATCGAGCGGCAGCTTGACCGCCACACCGGTGACATCGAGCATGTCCTCTTCCAGCCCTTCCAGAGTGTCTATCAGCGCCGGGCCGGGCAGGCCGAGGTTATTGCCGATCTTGTGCAACTTGCCCATGATCTCATTGGTGTATTTCTGGCCGTACCCCACGGTATCCAGAATTTCTCGCCCGGCCATGGTCACTTCGGCGGTATCGATGCCGTATGGGCAGAATACGGAGCAACGGCGGCACTCGGAACACTGGTAGTAATAGGTGTACCACTCGTCGAGAAGCTCCCTGGTCAGATCCTTGGCGCCCACCAGGGACGGAAAATATCTGCCCGCAAAAGTGAAGTGGCGACGGTAAACGCTGCGCATCAATTCCTGGCGAGCGACCGGCATGTTCTTGGGGTCGCTGGTGCCGAGAAAGTAGTGGCATTTGTCCGTGCATGCGCCGCAGTGGACGCATGCGTCCATGAACACCTGCAACGAGCGATACCTGCCCAGCAAATCGCCCATTTTGACGATCGCCTTATCATGCCAGTCTTCCACCAATTCGCCAGGATACCCGATTATTTCCTGAATCGCCGCATTGGCAGGGAACGACTTGACGTGCGCTGACGCGCCTTTTTTCAGCGCCGGGACTTCAATAAAGCCCGTGAGCTTGGGTACCTCAAATTCTGGAGCAGCCACTGTTCCTCCTGCTTCTGTTAATTAGCGCTTGCCGCATTTCGCGGCTTGCTTTAATTTTTTACGCTATTCCGACCTTGACCCTGGACCCACATCAAACTTCGTTGCCCATGGGGCGAGATGGCGCCGTTCGCGCGAGTCGTCCGTTTGATTGCGGGTGGGACTGAAGAATATTCCCGGCGCATGCAGCAGCTTGCTGATCGGGAAAATCACCATAAGCAGTGCCACCAGGCTCAAATGCACCAGCAGCACCAGATCGGTCGGGAGTGGCCGCAGGTTGAAAACCATTAGGCCGCGGAAGAAATCTTTCACCGCGACAATATCGGTATGCGCGACAAAACTCATCCCCAGGCCCGACAGGCCAATCCCGATCAAGAGCATCAGCATCAGATGATCGGAAGGCGTCGATATGTAGCGCACGCGATCCACCAGGAAACGGCGCGCCCACAGGGCGCCAAGACCTGCCACCATGGCAAAGCCGGCATATTTTCCGAACGGTTGGGCCCATACCACCCAGAACCAGACCGGATCGGTGAAGTAGCGCAAATGGCGCAGAACAACGAGCAACAGCGAAACATGGAAGAGCCAGCCGAATAACCAGATCCACTTGTTCGATTTGAACAGGCTCTCAAAAAGCACCACTTCGCGCGCTATCCTAATCACTACCCCGCCGGTCGTCGTCGGTGCAGGCGTAGTCGGGATTTTGAGAGGCGCGGGAGTACGAGCGTAGCGGTTAATTTTAACCACCAGCCCGCCTACCAGCATGGCAGTGGCCGCGTAGAAAATGCACGCATACAGCACGGTCAGAAATGGCATTAACATCCCCCGGTTATGGCCACCAGCCTTCAGCTGTCAGCCATCAGAAAAAATCGGTAAAACCAGCGATCCGCAATCGGCTTCAGCCCTGACGCCAGGCTGACAGCCGAAAGCCGACCGCTGAATACTGCTTTAGATACAGCCAGTCGGCTTTGGCAAACCGGCAATCTTGCATGCCTGCTTGGCCGGGCCATAAGGGAACAGTTCGTACAGGTACTTGCTGTTGCCCTTTTCAGCCCCCAGCTTCTTGCCAATGGCTTTGGTCAGGACGCGCACGGCAGGAGCGATCTGGTAGTCATTGTAGTACTCACGCAGGAAGTTGATGACTTCCCAGTGCGACTCAGTCAGGTCAACTTTCTCTTCCACCGCCAGGTATTTGGCTGCTGCTTCGTCCCACTCGCTCAGATTGATCAGGTAACCCTCTTCGTCGGTTTCGTAAGTCTTGCCGTTAATTTCAAAGCCCATGTTTCTCTCCTCAAAAATAAAAAACCAAATTACAACCAGGACTGGGCGTTTTTGTTTTCCGCCACCAAATCCACAAAACCCGAATAGTCAACATGCTTGACGCCGTCGATCACGGTGTCCTGCATGCCGCGCGCCTCCAGATCGGGCCACAAGGCATAAACACGGATATCTTTAGCCATTGCCGCCTTCAGCTTGCTCTCGGCAATGCCGCCCTTGGTCACAGCATACACGCCATCTTCAATCAACAGAACGGTGGAACCCTTCTTGGCCATACGCAGGCAACTGTCCAGCGTATTTCTTTCAGAAGGTGATTTATTCACGATATGCAACATTTTCGCCCCCTTAATCAGAAACTCATGACGACGTCTTGATCGTCCATGAGCGTCGCCATTTCTTCGGAAGTCAGCACTTCCACGTCGACTATCAGATCTTCCTCGGTCAGACCGCGGGATTCCAGCGACTCTTTCTCGACGTAGAGCTTCTCGATGTCGTAGCCTTCCAGCGCACGGTAGGTAGGCGAGAAATTCTTCATGCCCACTGCCTTGGTGCCCTGACCCTTTTTAAGCTGATATACGCCATCGTCCACGAACACCAGACTGACGTCCTGATCGAAAGCGGCGCTGATCAGCACAACCTCGAGGGACTCCAGCGCGTAAATAGTGCCATACGGAGCTTTGCGGTTAATGAATGCGAATTTTTTTACGGTACCCGAGGATTCTTCATCCATATCGATACCCCCTGTGCTTTCAGTCATATCTTCTCCGATTAATCGCCAAAGGTGACCATACGATCCGCCTGGATGCCGGATTCAACCAGCTGACCCAGACCGGAAATCCGGAATCCCGCAGCCAAATTTTCGTCCACGAGGCCGCGTCGCAAACCGGCAGCCACGCACACCACCAGATCCACACCATGCTCTTCCGCCAGTTTGCTCCAGCGGTTGACGATATTGCGGTCGTCTGCGGGCGGCTCGGTCAGCTTGCTCGCATTGTTCACGCCGTCGTGATAGAAAAACACACGATGGATTTCGTGGCCCTTATCAATCGCCGCCTTGGCAAACTGATACGCTGTATCTGCCGCCTGGTGGTTGTACGGGCCTTCATTCACCAATATTCCGAATTTCATCCCTGAATATCCTGTTGTCAGAAAGTTAAACGATTACCAACACCCTGCCGGAGTTCCGGCAGGGTGTTGGTAAACCAGTATTAGAACCGGATGTGCGTGGAAGCATTCAGCGTCGCACGAGCACCGCGCCAATTATCGATATGGTATTTGGTGAAAGGCAGACCGGTTTTCTCGAAGAATTGCGGCCAGCCGATGCGGTCCACCCAGTCTGACATGCGTTCCCAAGGCTTGGCATCCGCCTTGTAAACGCGCAGGATGTTCTTCACTACCGCACCGACTTCAGGCCAGCGCGGTGCATTGTTGGGCAGACCGGAAGCAACCATCTTGTGGAAGGTCGGACGGATACGGGCGTTGGAGTTCTTGCCGCCAACCCAGATCGCGATCTTGGAATACTCGGGATCGTTGATCTGCATCGGTGGGCAGGGAGGGAAACAAGCGCCGCAACACATGCACTTGGATTCGTCAATTTCCAGGGAGGGCTTGCCATTCACCAGGGCGGGACGGATTGCAGCCACTGGGCAACGCGCAACCACGGTCGGACGTTCGCAGGCGTTGGCCACCAGATCATGATTGATCTTTGGCGGTTTGGTGTGCTGCATAATGATCGCGATATCCGCCTGGCCGCCGCAGTTAATCTCGCAGCAGGAGGTGGACATTTTGACGCGGTTAGGCATCTCTTCGTGGATGAACTCTTCATACAATTCATCCATCAGCGCCTTCACCACGCCCGAAGCATCGGTACCAGGAATGTCGCAATGCAGAAAGCCCTGGGTGTGTGCAACCATGGATACCGAGGGACCTGTGCCGCCAATCGGGAAGCCGTGCTTGCCCAGTTCGGCAATCAGCGGAGCCACTTTCGATTCGTCCGCGACCATGTACTCGATATTGCTGCGAGTGGTGAAACGGACATAACCATCGGCAAACTTGTCTGCGATGTCGCACAGGGTGCGAATGGTGTAAACGTCCATCTGACGCTGGGTACCGGCACGCACCGTCCAGATTTGATCGCCGTTATGGGCGACATGGTGCAGCACGCCTGGACGGGGACGATCGTGGTATTTCCAGTTGCCATAGTTTTTCTTCATCAGCGGGTGCAGGTACTGCACATGGTCGGGTACGCCGCTCTCAATCGGTTCACGCATTTCAGTCATTATTCTCTCCAAACACTTTTATCTAAAGTTTCCTGAGGCTAAATGCCAAGCATCAAGCCGCGTTCGCTTTGCGCTGGTTGGCCTTCTCGACTTCCTCGTCCCAGCCGTCAGTACGCACATAAGGATTGGCGCGCGGCTGCAGTACCATGCTCGCGTCGATATCGCGACCAATACCTTCCAGGAAATTGACCAAGCCGATGCGATCGATCATTTCGCCGGTGCGCTCGTGCTCCAGGGCATTTTCGGCGAAGAAGTCGATGGCGTCCTGAGCGAGCTGATTCAAGGCATCGAAATCCT
>JAJXTJ010000045.1 GCA_021783895.1 Pseudomonadota bacterium
GGAAGCGGGCGACGCCGAGGCGATGCACTACGACGCCGATTACATCCGCGCCCTGGAATATGGCCTGCCTCCTACCGCCGGCGAGGGCATCGGCATCGACCGCCTGGTCATGCTGCTGACCGACAGCCCGAGCATCCGCGACGTCATCCTGTTCCCGCAGATGCGACCGGAAGACTGATTCAAGTCGCAACAGTCATGGTGTTCCTCGGGATGCTCTTTTTTTATTACCCAAATTTAATAGCCCGGCACCGCTGACAAACGTTATCTCCTTCAGCACCAAGAAAATGGCTTGCTTGTCGAAGCCCGTTCGACTATTTATAAATGGTCGGCGCACTGATATTTGTATTTGCCCACTATCCGGAGAATTTCGTCATGTCAGAACCCACCAGTAAAACCAGTCCCTTCGTCATCGCCGCATCCATCGCGGTGATCATTGCCAGCATCGTCGGAGTCGGCGCCATGACCGGCCTGATTCCTGGCCGCAACGGAAAAACCGAAGCACCGCCTGCGGCAAGTGCTCCAGCCGAACCCGGCAAGACCGCCGGCGACGCCACAACACCGCCACAACCTGCCATGATGGCGCAAACCGACGTGGCGGCAGAACAGGCCAGCAAACCCACCCCGGAGAAAATACCGGCCACAAAACGGGTGCACAAGGCCTCCGCCCATAGATCCGAAGCCAAGACGGTGGCAACCGAGGAGAAACCTCAGCAATCGCAACCTCCTGTGTGCGGCGACTGCGGCACCATCGCCTCCATCCGCACTGTCGAGCAGGCAGGCCAAGGCAGCGGCCTGGGCGTGGTTGCAGGCGGCTTGGTGGGTGGGCTACTGGGACACCAGATCGGCGGGGGTTCCGGAAAAGATCTCGCCACCATCGCTGGCGCAGTTGGCGGTGGGTTTGCCGGCAACCAGATCGAAAAGAAGGTCAAAACCACCAAGCATTACGAGATATCCGTCCGCATGGATGATGGCAGCCAGCGCACCATGACGCAGGAAACCGCACCTCCCTTCGCCATCGGCGACAAGGTAAAAATCGTCGATGGTGCTCTGGTCCGCAATTAATCCATTCCGGGAAGGAAGGTGGAATCAATTGGATGATGTAGAATCCAATTGATATGACTCCCCCTTCCCACCAGGACATCGAACTGCCCATCGCCGGCATGACCTGCGCGGCCTGTTCGGCGCGCCTCGAAAAGAACCTCAACAAGCTGCCCGGCGTAAAAGCCTCGGTCAATCTCGCCAGCGAAAAGGCCCGGGTCGAATTCGACCCGGCGCTGAACTCGCCCGCCGAATTGGTGCAAGCCATCCAGAAAACCGGTTTTTCCGTGCCTGATCAAGAAGTGGCTCTTGAACTGGAAGGCATGACCTGCGCCGCCTGCGCCGCGCGAATCGAAAAGGTGCTGAACAAAATCGACGGCGTCAGCGCCACGGTCAATTTCGCCACGGAAAAAGCCCGCATCCGCGTCGCGCCGGGCGCGGCCACGCTGGAAACGCTGATCGCCGCAGTGTCCAAGGCCGGCTATGGCGCTCACGAATCTATCGGCACCAGCCGTGCAGAGGAAAAGCTGCGGCGCGCCGCAGCTTACCGGAAAGAACTGCGCGTTTTCTGGATTGCCGCAGTGCTTACATTGCCGCTGGTGGCCCAGATGAGCATGATGTTTCTCGGCTACCACCAGGACGTCCTGCCGCGCTGGCTGCAATGGCTGCTCGCCACGCCGGTGCAGTTCTGGGCGGGCAAGCGCTTCTATGTCGGCGCGTGGCACGCCCTACGCGGCGGCGGCGCGAACATGGACGTGCTGGTCGCCCTCGGCACCAGCATGGCGTATCTCCTCAGTGCCGTTGTCACCCTGTTCGGCCTGGACCAGCACGTGTATTTCGAGGCCGGCGCAGCCGTCATCACCCTGGTGCTGATGGGCAAGCTGCTGGAAGCACGAGCCAAGGCAGGCACCTCGGCGGCGATCGAAGAACTCGTCAAGCTCCAGCCGAAGACGGCTCGAGTCGAGCGCGATGGTGAAATCGTCGAGGTCGATGCCGCCAGCCTCAAGGTCGGCGATGTGTTCGTCGTCCGCGCCGGCGAAAACATCCCGGTCGACGGCGAGGTGATCGAAGGCAGCTCCAGTGTGGTGGAAGCCATGCTCACCGGCGAGAGCCTGCCGGTCGCCAAAGGCATTAGCGCAAAGGTGTTCGCCGCCACGCAGAATCAGGAAGGCATGCTGAAGTGCCGCGCTACCGGCGTGGGCAGCCATACCGTATTGGCCGGCATCATCCGCCTGGTGGAGCAGGCGCAAAGCTCGAAAGCGCCAATCCAGCGCATGGCGGACGTCATCTCCGGCATTTTCGTGCCGGTGGTGGTCGCCATCAGCCTCGTCACCTTCGGCCTGTGGTGGGGCCTGGGAGGCGAATTCACCACGGCCCTGATCAACGCCGTGGCGGTGCTGGTCATCGCCTGCCCCTGCGCCTTGGGTCTCGCCACCCCCACCGCGATCATGGTGGGCACGGGAAATGGCGCAAAGGCGGGCATCCTAATCAGGAACGCGGAAGCGCTGGAACAAGCAGAGAAAATCCGCATTCTGGTCGTGGACAAAACCGGCACCCTGACCGAGGGCCACCCCGTGGTCACGGACATCGTTCCGGCAGGAAACGCCAGTGTTGAAGAAGTCCTCCGTCTCGCCGCCACTCTGGAGCAAGGATCGGAGCACCCCCTGGCGAAAGCGGTAACCGACCGCGCCGCCGAAGCGGGAATTACGCCGGGAGCCGTCACCGGGTTCGCAGCCGTGACGGGCAAGGGCGTGCAGGGCGAAATCGACGGCCGGCTCTGCCGTCTCGGCTCCCCCGCCTTCCTCATTGAGTCAGGGCTACAAACCAGCGAAGACACTGTCATCCGACTCCAGCAGCAAGGAAAAACCGTGGTTGCCATCAGCGACGAACAAAACATCATCGGCTACCTCGCCATCGCCGATGCCCTGCGCGCAACTTCGGCCAGCGCCGTGGCGCGATTACAGGCGATGGACATCGAGGTTGTCATGCTCACCGGCGACAACGCGGCCACCGCTCGCGCCATCGCTGCACAGGCTGGCGTCAATCGCTATCTCGCAGACGTCCTGCCGCAGGACAAGGCAGCGGAAATCCAGAAGCTCAAGGCCCAGGGCAAGGTGGTCGGCATGGTCGGCGACGGCATCAATGACGCACCGGCGCTGGCTGCGGCGGATGTGAGCTTCGCCGTCGGCAGCGGTACGGATGTCGCCATCGAAACCGCCGACGTCACGCTGATGCGCAGCGACCTGGCGAGCGTGGCTGATGCGATTGACCTGTCCCGCGCCACCCTGAAAAAAATTCGCCAGAACCTGTTCTTCGCTTTCCTCTACAATGTACTGGGCATTCCGCTGGCAGCGGCGGGCATGTTGAATCCGGTGATCGCAGGCGCGGCAATGGCGATGAGCTCGGTGTCGGTGGTGAGCAACTCGCTGCTGCTGAAACGCTGGAAATCGGGGAATTAATTTTTTGAATTTTTTAGCCACAGAGCACACAGAAACCACGGAGAGAGGGTCTCCCTGGTTTTCTCTGTGCCCTCTGTGATCTCTGTGGCAAACACTTTTATCCTAAAAACCTTTGTTGTCCACGAAAGACATGAAAGAACACGAACAGATTCAGGCGTATATCCAGGTTGGTTGCGTCACCCGATAGGTGGGTTGCAAAACTTAAATAGCCGGTTGATTTGTTTCGTGACTTTCGTGCTTTTCGTGGATGAAATGAGTTATTTAGGTTTATTGAAGGAGCAAATGAAATGGAAAAAATCATTCTCACCGTCAAAGGCATGACCTGCATGGGCTGCGTGAAGAGTGTCAAGAACGTGCTGGAACCGATCTCCGGCGTTGTCGGCGTGGATATCACCCTGGACAATGGCCAAGTGGCGATCAGCTATGATGCCGCCAAGGCAAGCATCGACCAGTTCAAGAATGCGATCCAGAATGCCGGCTATGAAGTTGCCGGTTAGGGTTGAAAATTTGTGCCGAATTCTTCATCCTGAATGCCGTGCGATTTGACATCATAAAATGAACCCATTCGACTTTGCTCCTCTGTGCGACCTCGCCCATGGCTTTTCACCCGTGATGGCAGTCGGAGCTTTTTTTCCGTTCCACAAAAAGGAAAAGGAAGCCTCCACCCCTAGCCGGAATAAGTTATTGACTATTAACCAGGTTGCTTGCCATTTCCTTGAGATTCGAGGCATAGAAGATTTCAAGGTCTACACCATTGCCTATGACGAGCAACCGGTGGTATTGATTCAGGCCGTGCCGCAAAAGAAACTACGTTTCTCCAATATTATTGAAATTCAAATCAGGGCGTTTATTCGAGACAACTTATCGATCGAGGTTCCGGCAGTATTCTGGCGTTTCAAAACCGACCGCAGCGAAGTTCCGGGACCGGAACAGGCCGATTATGAATTCGACGAGCATCCGCAGTATCCACAGGACTGGGGTAGCGTCTCTGCAACTGGCGGGCAAATTGCCGCCGGAGATGAGAAGGGCGCCCCGGACGAAAACAACGAACAGGAAAACAATTATCCCTCGCCACGCCAGACTCTGAACAACATGCAAGTGGAAGAAATCTCCATGGGCGAGTTCGATGAGTTTCTGAAGGGCGTTTCCAGCAACGAAAGAAAGGATGAACAGTAATGACCAGCAACAATGAAATTTCGACTGAACAGCGCGTAATGCGCGTAATGCGCAAAGTGCTGGCGAGTGTCGTCAAGGACACCACGCCACAACACGGCACGTATCATGTCCTGTCACAGCAGACCATCGAAGACATCAAGGCCTGCTTCGCGCTGATTTCGGCAAGGGAAATGGAGTTGGCAAAGGAAGCCGGAATCGCCGAGGAAAGGCCTCACTTCAGCGACGAACCGAATAAAGCCAAGATCGTGCCGATCACCCGGTCCAGCCTGAAGAAGAAATAAGTTATCAGCTTTCAGCCGCCAGCTTGTTGTGCGGCTTTGCCGCATGTTTTTATACGCGGAAGCTGACCGCTAAAAACCGAATCCGATGCTTGGCGCAGTACAGTTTTGTTTTGGTCTTGTCGTGCTCGATCAGAAAACTGCCCTGAGCCGACCGTGGCACGGTGTCGCCCGAAAACGGAAGATGGCTGCCCCTTGTTTCCAGCAGCATCTTCCTGACCGTGTTCAGTTGGCGCGCCGCCCCCACAGATCATGGGCATCGGCGTCGATGATTTCCACCTCGACGAAATCGCCGGGCTTCAAATCGCTTGATTCCTCGATGTAGACCAGACCGTCGATTTCCGGCGCATCCGCCGCGCTGCGGGCGACGGCGCCCTCCTCGTCCACTTCATCCACCAGCACGGATAAGGTCTGGCCGATCTTGCGCTCCAGTTTGTCCGCGCTGATTTCCTCCTGCAATTCCATCAGCCGCGCCACGCGCTCCTGTTTCACCTCTTCCGGCACCGCGCCGGGCAGGGCGTTGGCCGTCGCGCCTTCCACCGGCGAGTAAGCGAAGCAGCCGACGCGGTCGAGTTCCGCCTCGCGCAGAAAATCCAGCAGCAGTTCGAAATCGGCCTCGGTCTCGCCGGGGAAGCCGGCGATGAAAGTGCTGCGGATCGTAATTTCCGGGCAAACCTCGCGCCAGGCGCGAACGCGCGCCAGCGTGCCCTCGATATCGCCGGGCCGCTTCATCGCCCTGAGTATTTTGGGGCTGGCGTGCTGGAAAGGCACGTCAAGGTAAGGCAGGATTTTGCCCTGCACCATCAGCGGAATCACCTCGTCCACATGGGGATAGGGATAGACGTAATGCAGCCGCACCCATACCCCGATCTCACCCAAGGCACTCGCCAGTTCGGTCATCCGGGTGCGCAGCGGACGACCGCCCCAGAAGCCGCTGCGGTACTTGACGTCAACGCCATAGGCGCTGGTGTCCTGGGAGATCACCAGCAATTCCTTCACGCCGGCCTTCACCAGGTTTTCCGCCTCCTGCATCAACTCGCCGACAGGCCGGCTGACCAGGTCGCCGCGCAACGACGGGATGATGCAGAACGTGCAGCGGTGGTTGCAGCCTTCGGAAATCTTCAGGTAGGCGTAATGCTTCGGCGTCAGCTTGATGCCCTGCGGCGGAATCAGGCTCTCAAACGGGTCGTGCGGCTGCGGCAGATGCTGGTGCACCGCCGCCATCACCTCCGCCGCCGCGTGCGGTCCTGTCACCGCCAGCACCTGGGGATGCGCCTCCAGCACCACGCCGGACCTGGCGCCGAGACAGCCGGTGACGATTACCTTGCCGTTCTCCTTGAGCGCCTCGCCGATGGCATCAAGCGACTCGGCCACGGCCGCATCGATAAAGCCGCAGGTGTTGACCACCACCAAATCCGCCCCTTCATAACTGGGCGAAATAACGTAGCCTTCTGCGCGCAAACGGGTGAGTATCTGCTCCGAGTCCACCAGCGCCTTGGGGCAGCCCAAGGAAACCATGCCTATCGTTTTTGGCTTTGACATAACTTACTGTGATAATCAAGAATTGTGGCCAAAATCCGCTCGGCTCGCCGCAAGTAGCGCCGCCCAATCATCAGGCGGATTGCCTCGATCCAGCATTTTCTGGAATACGGCGTAGGGGTCGGATTTACTCCCTGACGACCGCAGGGTGCGCTCGTCGTTGATCCAGGCAAAGACGATGACCTTCGCCTTCGAGTCATAACGGAAAAATAGCCGGAAGCAACGCCCGATCTTGGCCCGGCGCCAGTGACGATAAATCGTTCCCATGGTATTGCCCTGCCGATATTCCTCTCGGGCAGGATCGCCTGGCACCGTCTCAAAGATCAACTGGCTCAGAGCACGGTACAGCTTGACGTTTGCGTTAGCCTCGAAACCAGACGGATCAGCCGCTTCAGCCCGATCAGAGGCCGCCTTCAGTTTCTGCAGTTGCTCAACCAAACAATCGTGAAAGAGCAGCGACCAGCCGTGGCGCGGCATTACAGGGCAACTTCACCGATAATCTCCTCATCGAGATCAACGGCATGATGAAGATTAGCCAGCATGGCCTGCGCCAGATCGTCCGGCAGAGAAGTGAGATGCTTGCCTGACTTGATGTCGCTTTCCAGCAGGGACATAAAGGCGCCAATGGCAGGGTCTTCGTGTTCTTCACTATCGGCCTTGGTCACGACGACATCGGAGCCGCGAAGATCAAAGGCTACCTTGCCGCCAACATCAATGCCTAGAGCCTGACGGATAGGCTTGGGCAAAGTGATCTGGCCTTTTGAGGTGACGGTCGCAATTTCGTGAATGTGGGGCATGGATATATTCCTTACGGAGGCACGATTTAATGGTAAGGATATTTCCTTACGCCGTCAAGAAGTGAATTTTCGAGGTTATCCAGATTCCGCAATTAGAACGCGCCAAGAGATCACGATTCTCGATATCTACCGCAGTAATGGCGATGGCTCAACGTTAATTCTACTTTGACACATTTATTCATCATATTGAGCTTGCCATTTGCCTTGTCTGCTGCCGATAGGCTGAATCTTTGGATGTCTGTCGTCGTTCGTGCCGCTGGATTATTTGCTGCGCCAGGGTT
>JAJXTJ010000046.1 GCA_021783895.1 Pseudomonadota bacterium
AAGAGCCATAATGATGATTGTGATCGCCGTGATCATCGGGGTGGCTGCTGTTGTCCTGGCATCGCGCTGGGTTACGCGGCAGGCGGATATATCGACCAGTCAGGTAGTGGTCGCTAAAACGGACATCGACATGGGCGCCCGGCTGATCCCTGAGATGTTGGCTGTGAAGAGTTGGCCGGCGGACAGCGTCCCGCCGGGGGCGATCCTGGCAAAGGACAAGGACGCGTTGCTCAAGGACCCCAAAACGAATGAGGGCCGTGTTGTCAGGGTTAGCGTCATGAAGGGCGAGCCGATTTCGGGAGCCAAGCTTGCCCCCGCCGGCGCGCAGCCGGGCCTGTCCTTCGCCATCAAGGAAGGCAAACGGGCCATCACGGTGCGCGTCAACGACGTGGTCGGCGTGGCGGGGTTCGCGTTGCCCGGCAACTATGTGGATATCATGGTCAACACCATGGACGAGACCGCCAAGACGGTAGGCGATAACAAGACCATTTCCAAGATCGTGCTCGAGCATATCCTTCTGCTGGCGGTGGCGCAGGAAACAAGCCAGGGCGAGGGAAAACCCAAAGTGGTGAATGCCGTCACCCTCGAGGTCACCCCGGATCAGGCGGAGAAAATAGACCTGGCGCGCAGCGTGGGCAGTCTTTCCCTGGTGTTGAGAAACCAGACCGACAACACGCCGGTGGCGACCGTGGGCGTTTACAAGAAGGATTTGCTGAATCGCGCTTCCGAGCCCGAGGTGGCTGAAACCAAGCCGGATGAAGCGAAGCCGGAGGTGAAAACCGTGGTGAAAAAGATCACGGTCTATCGCACCCTGCCCAAGAAGGCGGAACCTGGAACCCAGGTTGAGGTCATCCGCGGCACGGCAAGAACCAGCACGGAGTACAAAGGGGAGTGATGCCTTCGGTGTGGGCCAGGCTTCATCCTGCATGTACGGATGAAGCCGTACCTACAAAGAATATTTGGCGTGGGACAACGCGGGTTAAACAGCATTGGTGTGGAACGATGATTACGCGCAATAACAAGGGAGAATCGATGATGAACGAGCACAAGATCATAAACAGCCGGCTGTGGCAATATGGCGGCAAGCTCCTTGCCGCTGCACTGGGGATTGCGCTGTTCGCCACGCAGCCGTTACAGGCTGCGGAACTCGTCATGGTAGAAGCCGCCAGTGCCGAACCTGTCAAGGCCTCGCCAGCGAAGAAGCCGGCCAGGAAAAAACATGCGGCAGTACACGGCGTAACGGCCCAGCTGAGCCCGGTTCCCCCCGCCAGCACCATCGAGTTCGCCCCTCAGGTCGGCGTGACGGTAGGGAAATCCACCCTGCTCAAGCTCCCCGCGCCGGTGGCCAGGATCTCGGTCGGCAACCCCGCTGTGGCCGACGTGATCCTGCTTAACCCCAGCGAAATCTACCTGCTCGGCAAAACCGTCGGTTCCACCAACCTCATCCTGTGGAGCAAGTCCGGGTACAGCACCCTGGTGGACGTGATCGTGGGCATGGATACCGCCGCCCTGCAGGGCAAGCTGCAACAACTGCTGCCCGGCGAGAAGAACATCAAGGTGACCTCGGCGGCGGATTCCGTGGTGCTGACCGGCACCGTGTCCGACGCCGTCAAGGTAGATCGGGCCGTCGCGCTGGCCGAGGCCTATGGCGGAAAAAAAGTGGTCAATCTCCTCCAGGTTCGCGCCCCCCAGCAGGTGATGCTGGAGGTAAAGGTGGCGGAAGTATCAAAATCGATAACGGATAAATTGGGCGCCGGGTTCAACTTCAACAAGGCTAACGGCAACTGGACCTACTCGCTCCTGGCGGGCTTTCTGACCGGCTCGCCGGGTGTCGTCAGTGCCACCAAGGGCTTGAGTTCCTTGACTCTGGACGCCGCAAAAACGGACGGCCTGGTGAAAATTCTTGCCGAGCCGAACATCATGGCCATGAGCGGGCAGGAAGGCGCCTTTCTTGCCGGTGGGAAAATTTTCATTCCGGTGCCGCAGTCGGGTGTGGGGGGGACGACAATTACCCTGGAGGAAAAGGAGTTTGGTGTGGGGCTCAGATTTACCCCCATCGTGCTGGAAGACGGGCTTATCAACCTGAAGGTGTCGCCTGAAGTTTCCGAACTGGGGAAAAATGTGACGGTAGGCAATCAGACCATACCCTCGATCTCGACCCGCAAAGCCTCCACCACCGTGCAGTTGCATGATGGGCAGAGCTTCGCCATCGGTGGCCTGATCAAGAACAACGTCACGGAGACCATCGCGGCGTTCCCCGGCTTGGGTGAAATACCGGTACTCGGCGCCCTGTTCCGCAGCACGGAATTCCAGAATGATCGGAGCGAACTGGTGTTCGTCATCACGCCGCGTCTGGTGAAACCGCTGCCGCCGAATTATTCCCTGCCAACGAATGGCTTCATCGAACCCACCCGTGGCGAATTTTTTCTGGGAGGCAAGCTGGAAGGCTCTCCCAAGGCTGGATCGCAGCCCGCGGCGGCGCCCGTCGAGCCCAAGGAACCGGCCCCCGCTTCAGGTGGCTTCCAGATGAAATAATGCCTGAAAATCCCTCTGCCCTCTCCCTAGCCCTCTCCCGCTGAGGGCAGAGGTGAGGGAAACAGATTCAGAGGTTTCACGAAAAGGAGACGAACATGAAAAACGAATTGATCACCGGGATGAGCGCCGGATTGCTGGCTGTGGCTGTTCTGGTCGGCTGTGCTTCAACCAGCCCGCAATTGGACGCAAAATTTGGCGACGCCGTGAACCAGGCCAAAGCTCAGCAAATCATCAATCCCGACGCATCCAGGAACACCGACCCGGTGGCGGGCATCGACGGCCAGGCCGCAAACGCCGCCATGAAGAACTATCACAAGGTCTACGAAACGCCCACTGCGGCGCCGAGCGGCTCCATTGGCACCGTCACGGGCGGCAGCAGCACCCTGAAGTAAGCGCAATTTGTTTCTAAGGGGGTAGGAGAAAACCATGAAAACCGGAGTGAGCCTGAAAAACCGGCAAGGCGGCGCGGTCGCCGTCATGGTGGGGATCAGCATGGTTCTCCTGATCGGCCTCCTCGCCATGGTGATCGACCTGGGGCATCTCTACATCGTTAGGACCGGCTTGCAGAACGCGGCGGACGCGGCGGCGCTAAGTGGCGCCGAGCAGTTGAATGGCAAGCTGCTTGGAGTCAACGACACAAGTACCAATAACGGCGCCGTTCAGTGGGCTATTGCGACGGCGGCGAAGAACAACTACGATTTCTCGTCGAATCCCGTCAATATCACCATAGCGAACATCAAGGTGGGTGATTGCCCTGATGACGGTTGTATGGTCGACGCCTCAACCATCACGACTGACGCCGCTGCCGTCGGCAAGACCTTCCTCCAGGTGCGTATCGACAGCGGCGACATGATTGCTTACTTTGCCCCCATCTGGAATATCTTCAAAATCAATACGTTCGGCATGGCAGTGGCGGGAAAATATGTTATCGACATAACTCCTTTAGCCATTTGCAAGCTAAATGATGACCCGACCAACCCCAATGTCACAGAGCTCGGCTACGAGCGCGGCGTATCCTACAATGTGGCAGAAATAAACCCACTGGGAGGTGGGAACAAGTTCTGGCTTGATCCCCAAGAAATGTCCCCGTCTACTTGCGTGCCTAACCATGGAAGCGAGCATAATACTCTGCCCTATGTTTGTACGGGCAAGATAACCTATACGCCGGTTGTAGGCAAAACGGTCTATTTAAATACAGGTAAAACAGTTCCTCAGCTTGATGCGCTTAATTCGCGCTTTGACGATTACCCCAACGATGCAAAATGCGACCCTGCCACCGCGCCGCCCGATACCAACGTCAAGGAGTACCTTTATGCTGATTCGGCAGCGGGTTCGCCGAGTAAGTGGATGAAGACGAATCCAGTGCAACAAAGCATCACCGTTGTGAACCACAATCCGATTCCATGGAATACCCGGACATTTCTGGATTATGGTGTTCTTTGGTCCTACAGCCGCCCGGAAGTTGCAGCGGGTGACGCGAATGATGCCAATGTAAGTGCGCGATGGGGGTGCGTGGGGTGCACACCGTCATCTCCAGGGTTATATCATGCCGGTCCCGGGGAAGCGACGCTCTACCCTCAGACTTCCCCCTATGCCCAATCCGGAGCGCCTTTTTTTCTGGCTCCTTCAGTAGCACATCCTGGAAAAGCTGGACGACGGGTTCTGAACATGGTCATCGTAGATTGTCCTACCAGCGCAGGAAGCTGTGAGGAGGGGATGGTAAGGGGGATCGGCAAGTTCATCATGCAGAGCAAGGCGACTAATAAAGATCTCTATGTCGAGTTTGCCGGCTTGTTGCCTAATCCGATGCCGACCGCCGATATCAGGCTTTATCGATAAAATGAACAATCTGACCATAAAAACGATAAATCAATATACACAGAGGCTTCAGCGCGGCGCGGCGGCGGTGGAGTTCGCCATCGTGATCTCCCTGCTGATGCTGATCACAGGGGGCATCATCGAATTCGGGCGTGTGCTCTGGTATCTCGATGCGCTGACCAAGGCGACGCGGGATGGGGCGAGGCTGATGTCAGAAGCGCCGAAAATGGAAATGGGGAATTATGTCGGCACAACGCAGGGGTTGGTGCAAAACGAGGCTGCGGCTGCAAGTCTATCGCCAGCGCTAGCGTTGGCGAAAATCGCTGTCCAGTGCGACTACGGCGCAGGGTGGGTTGCCTGCACGAATGCGGCCAGCCAAGCCGTGCCGGGGCCGCTCTATGTGACCGTAGCGATCACAGGCTACCCGGTGGACTTCGGCAGCTGGTTTGCAATCCCGCTGCCGTCCGGTGGTCCGTGGGTGCTGACACCTCACACCACCATGCGTTATATGAACTGAGGACAACATCGTGATCAGCCGAATCATTTTACGCATGAAGGCGAGGCAACGAGGTGCTGCCGCGGTGGAATTCGGCATCATCGCCATAGTGTTCTTCACGCTCTTTCTCGGCATCATCGAATTCGGTCGCTTCTTCTACCTCTACAACACGGTGCAGGAGGTGACGCGCTGCGCAGCGCGGGCGGCGGTGGTGGTGTGGAAGGATAACTGGAGCAGCAGCATCCCGCAGCAGTGCCTGTTCGGCCAAAACGAACTGGTTGCGGGGTGGGAAATCCAGAAAACCAATATCCATTTCCGCGCCCTGAACCTGAATTACGGTGTGGCGAACCCTGCGGACATTGCGACCAATTTTTCCAATTGTGTCAATAGCCCGGCGGATGTCAACTGCATCCGCTTCGTGGAGGCCAGCATCGTGATCGAAAATTCATGTGATGCTAACGGAGAAAATTGTCTGCCAGTACAATATCAACCCATGTTCGGGCTGATTCCATTGCGGGTAGGCATCCCGAATTCGACCGTGACCATGCCGGCCGAAAGCCTGGGCTACACAATGTAGGACTAAATAACCGCTAGCAGCGAACAACAATACAAGAAAGTTTGCCAACATGAAAATTGCAATCGTTTCCAGGAACAGGAAGCACACCGCAGACATTCAACAAATCCTGGAGACTGGCGGTCCCTCTCACAGCGTTTCACTCATTGAGGGCGGCCTGGAAAACTTAGGGCCGGTTCTGGATCAGGGTCAGGCGGATCTGTTCGTCCTTGATGAGGTCTGCTGCGCTCCTGCTGAAATGGCCATTCTGGAAAAATTGAGCCTGCGCCACCCGCATGCGTCATTTATCCTGCTCTGTCCGGCGGCGCCATCCGAACTGCTGATTCAGGCCATGCGCATCGGGATACGCGATGTGCTTTCGCTTCCTGTTTCGCCGGAGGCGTTGCTGGCGGCCGTTGTACACGTCGAACAGAAGCCGGTGCGCGCGGAGAAACCCCGGCACAAGGGCAAGGTGCTGGCTTTCATTGCCTGCAAGGGCGGCAGCGGCGCCACTTTTCTCGCAGCCAACCTGGGCTACGTGCTGTCCGCAGAGTTCGGCAAGCGGGTAGCGCTGATTGACCTGAACCTGCAATTCGGCGATGCCTCGCTGTTCATTTCCGACCAGGTTCCGGCTACTACGCTGGCGGATGTGTCCCATGAAATTTTGCGTCTGGACGCCTCTTTCCTCGCTTCCAGCATGACGCATATACGACCGAATTTCGGCGTGCTGGCGGCCCCGGAAAACCCGTCAAGTGCGACGGACGTGTTGCCGGCACATATCGAAGCGCTACTGCGTGTAGCTGTGGCTGAATATGACTACGTGATCCTGGACGTAGGTCGCAATCTGGACGCGGTGAGCGTCAAGGCCCTGGATTATGCAGACCTGATTTTCCCGGTGTTGCAGGAAACACTGCCTTTCATCCGGGATGCCAAGCGCATCCTCTCCACCCTGCAATCCCTGGATTACGGCATGGACAAGATTCATCTGATCGTCAACCGTTACGAAAAAAGGGACGACATTCAGTTAGGGGATGTGGAACGCACCTTGGGCATGAAGGTTAAAGTCATTGTTCCAAACAGCTATGAGGCGGTCTCAGCATCAGTCAATCAGGGCGTACCGATCCTGAAATTGGCCAAAAATGATCCGGTTTCAAAAGTTCTGCTCAAGCTCGGGCATGACCTTGAGCAGGGCGAGCAAACGGACAAAGGCAGCTGGCTGGGGCATTTGTTCGGACGTGCCTGATGGGTGGAATTAACCCGGATTAATGGAATTAGCCGGACAGCACCAACAAAATCAATGGATTGTAGGCCGGGTTTCAACCCGACATGTCGCCTGGAGGCGCCTACTTTTGGCGGGCTAAAGCCCGACCTGCGCCTAACGGATAATTTGGGATTAACCGGGCAAGTTTTTTGTAGTGCCTATAATGAATAAACGAAGCGTTGCCGGGGTTTTGAGTGATCGTTTTCCACCGGTGCTGGCGGGCTTGATGCGCCGAAGATCAAACAGGGAGTTGAATCATGACGTTACGCGACAGGCTCGAAAACATCAAACAGGACGTCGCGCAGGTGCCTGTGAAGACACCTCAGGCGATTCTTGCTGCAAGCAGCCCCTACCAGGAGCTGAAGTCGCGCATCCATCACAAACTGCTCGACCGCGTCGATCTGTCAGTCATGGAAAGCCTGTCGCCGGACCGGCTGCAGGAAGAGCTCAAGGTTCTGGTAGAGCGTCTGCTCACGGAGGAAACGCTGGCGATCAACGACGCCGAGCACAAGAGCCTGGTGCGGGACATCCAGCACGAGGTGCTGGGATTGGGGCCGATCGAAAACTTGCTGGCAGACCCGACCGTTTCTGACATCCTCGTCAACACCCATCGCCAGGTTTACGTGGAGCGCGAAGGCAAGCTGGAAATAACCGACGTGCGATTTGAAACCGGTCCTCACCTGATGAGGATCATCTGCAAGAGCGTGTCTTGTATCGGCCGGCGCGTCGACGAATCCAGCCCGATGGTGGATGCACGGCTGCCGGACGGCTCGCGCGTGAACGCGATCATCCCGCCCCTGGCGATAGACGGACCGATTCTGTCCATCCGCCGCTTTG
>JAJXTJ010000047.1 GCA_021783895.1 Pseudomonadota bacterium
CGTTACGACCAAATGAAATTGGGGCTATAGCCGCCTTCAGGCGGCTCATGGGTTACCCGCGCCTTTGAGGCGCTCAAGCAATAAACCTCCGGCTTTGCCGGAGGTAACTTAATTTAAAGAGAAGATCGAATGGGGTCTACCATTGATGTTGATGCAAATTTGACCACCTCGTTTGTGTGCCGTCATCCGGCCTTTTGGCCGGAGCAACCTGGATAAAACTGCACAGCGCCGTCTACCTTTGAACGATGAAGAACGCCTTTGATGCTTGCGGGGTTCCAAGGGCGCACCGAAACCGTGAACGTTCTTCTGTCCGCCGGGGCAAACGTGAATGCCCAGGATCAAGAGGGTCGAGGTTCCACTTCATAACCTTGCAACCAACCGGATGCCATACGATAAAGCTGCGCAGTTCCGGAACTTTGGATATGTTAAGGCATCTCTATAGGATGCCGCGATGAGAAATTTCAAGTGGTCCGAAGCTGAGAAGAAAATCGCACGACGGGCGTTTGACTCCGCACTGAAAAGAGAGTGCGCAGCCGTCATGGAAAAGTTGAAAGGCTTGGCCGTAACAGCGGAAAAATCCGAAGACATATGGGCCATCCACAACTACCTGACCGATCAACGAAAAGTGATCGATGAAAAGTACGACTACCGCTATTCGCAGCTCATCATCGTATTCGGCAGACTGCTGATGGAAAAATGGATTGAAGACACAGACCTTGAAGGGATGAATGAGGAAAAGCTTCAAGCCATTCATCGCATCGCTACGTTCTGAAGCACACTAACAAACCATGGCGAACAACAACATGATACCTATTAAAAGATGTTCATATTATAATGAATAGCGCGTTTAAGTTTAATAAATAGCGCCTGGCTTCCACAGACCCAACCCGGTGAAACAACCCTCGGCATCGACGATCGGGCAAACAAATCCCGTCCAAGCGCAAACCCTTCAGACGCTTGGGTTCTGTACCGTGCGCAGGCCTCTTTTAAGTCCAAAAGATACACCCTACTGAAAGCACCATGTCAACTAAAGCCAAATCCGTTCTTTATGTTCGTCTGCCCTGCTGGAAAATCTACCCTGGCGGTGTCATCTATGTCGCCGACTACATTCACAAACAGCGACCGGACATTCATCAGCACCTCCTCGACCTGGCGTTGGTCTCGCCATCCGATCGCAAGCGTGTTTTAAAGGATCAGCTGCGCGCTATGCATCCGGACATTGTGGCTTTTTCCTGGCGCAACATGCAGTCGTTCGGCCCCCATCCTGAAGACGACGCCCTCGGCGTGGTGATGAATTTCGACCATTCGCCGAATTTGTATCGAAGACTGAAAGCGGCCAAGGATGCGCTGTCGATTATTTATGACTATATTGCCAGCCGGCTGCGCAACTTCGGCTACATGAAGCTGGTCCGGCAGATGCTGCCCGCCACGCGCGTTGTGGTCGGCGGGACGGCAGTGTCGATATTCGGCAAATATGTCGCCGAGAAATGTCCGCCCGATACGGTGATCGTCATCGGCGAAGGCGAGGACACCATGCTATCGATAGTCGATGGTTTCACCCAGCCGGTCGGCGAGTATTTCCACAAGAACCGCTCCGGCCAGGTCAATCATCGCGTCCGGGCGGAAACCTTCGATCTGCGCCAGCTTACGGCGGTCGATTTCACTTACGTCGAATCGATTTTTCCCGACTTCCACCGTTACATCGGCGACGACATCGGCGTGCATACCAAGCGGGGATGCCCTCTTCAATGCCATTTCTGCCTGTACAACAAAATCGAGGGCGCCAATCAGCGCTACCGCGAGCCGGTCGAGATCGCCAATGAGGTGGAAACACTGCACAGGCGGTACGGCGTCAAGCGAATCTGGTTCACCGACGCGCAGTTCTGTTCGACGAAAAGAAGCACTGCGCACGTCGAACAGATACTGGACGAATTGCTGGCAAGAAAACTCGACATCAACTGGTCGGGGTATCTGCGGCTGAACCACCTGACGCCGGAAATCGCGCGGAAAATGATAGCAACGGGGATGTGCAGCGTAGACCTGTCTTTCGCCGGATCGCAGGAGATCATCGACAAGCTGACCCTGGGCTATTCGCTGGAGCAGCAGATGGATGCTTTCCGCATGTTCCAGGCGAACGGCCACACCGATCAGAAGATCAAACTCTACATGCCGCTGAACGCTCCCGGCGAAACGGTGCAAACGCTGCAAAAGACCATCGACAAGATCAAGGAATTGTATGCAATGTTCGGCCGCGACAACGTGCTGCCGTTCATTTTTTTCATCGGCATTCAACCCGGCACACCGGTGGAAAGTCTGCTGATCAGCCAGGGCTATCTCAAGCGGGGCTATAACCCGCTCACGTTCAATCCCTTTCTCATCAAAAAGCTGCTATACAACCCGAAGCCTCTCGGCCGTCTGATCGGTCGCGCCTACCTCGAAGCGATCGAAACCTCCGATCCGAACAGCGAGTATATCGGCCGGGCCACGATGGATATCATCGAGCGGGAATTGGCCAAGCCGGAGGTGGTGGCAGCTTGCGGGGGCGATTCTTCGCTCCGGCCCGCCGATGAGCCGGCTTCATGTTCATGCAAGGCATAAATATGCGCGCCCATCACCGCTGAACAAAAAAGGCTGATGTTGCTTGTTGCGCTGGCGCCGTTTTTTGTCAACAATGACGCTATGCCCAACACGGTAACCTCCATGCTCGACCAACCCGTTCCAGACTTTGAACTTCCTTCTACCGGGGACAAGCCATTCCGCTTATTCTCGACCAAGGGGAAAGCCGTAGTTCTGTACTTTTATCCCAAAGATTCCACACCCGGCTGTACCAGCGAAGCACAGCATTTCCGCGACCTGTATCCGGAATTTGAGGCCCTTGGCTGCCAAATTTACGGCATCTCGCGCGACAGCCTGAAGTCCCACGAGAATTTCAAGGCGAAACAGAATCTGCCGTTCGAGTTGCTCAGCGACAAGGAAGAAATCGCCTGTAATCTGTTCGGCGTCATTAAAATGAAACAACTGTACGGCAAACAGGTCAGGGGCATCGAACGCAGCACCTTTGTCATCGACGGCGGAGGCGTACTGCGGCGCGAGTGGCGCGGCGTGAAAGTAGCCGGCCATGCTCAGGAAGTGATTGATTTCATCGAGACGATTAAATAAAGGGTTCCCAATGGTACGAAAGTCACGCGTTCATTCCAAGATATTTGTTCTCGACACCAACGTGCTGATGCACGATCCGTCGAGCCTGTTCCATTTCGAAGAGCACGACATCTTTCTGCCGATGATCACCCTGGAAGAACTGGACAACAACAAGAAAGGCATGACCGAGGTCGCGCGCAACGCGCGTCAGGCCAGCCGCTTCCTGGATGAAATCGTCACCGGCGCCCAGACCGCGATGGAAGACGGCTTTCCCCTTTCCACTCACAATCGAAGCTGTAGTGGATGTCTGTTCCTGCAGACCAAGCAGATGAACGGCGAACTCCCCGCCGGCATGCCGACCAGCAAGGCCGACAACCAGATCATCAGCGTCGTGATGAGTTTGCAGGCGCAGTTCCCCAAGCGCGAGGTCATTCTGGTTTCGAAGGACATCAACATGCGCATCAAGGCTCGCGCACTGGGCTATGCCGCAGAGGATTACTTCAACGACAAGGTGCTGGAGGACACCGATCTGCTTTATACCGGTCTCAAGGCGCTGCCGCAGGATTTCTGGGAACACCACGGCAAGGGCATGGAATCCTGGCAGGAAGCCGGCCATACCTTTTACCGGGTCAAGGGGCCGCTTTGCACCAGCCTGCTGGTCAACGAATTCGTCTATTTTGAATATGACAAGCCGTTCCACGCCATCGTCAGGGAATTAAACGGCAACACCGCCGTGCTGGAAACGATCAAGGATTTTACCCATCTCAAAAACAACGTCTGGGGCATTATCGCTCGCAACCGCGAACAGAATTTCGCCCTGAACCTGCTGATGAACCCGGAAGTGGACTTCATCACCCTGCTCGGCCAGGCCGGTACCGGCAAGACACTGCTCACCCTGGCCTCCGCCCTGACGCAGACGCTGGACCAGAAACTTTACAGCGAAATCATCATGACCCGTGTCACCGTCCCGGTCGGAGAAGACATCGGCTTTCTCCCCGGTACCGAGGAAGAAAAAATGGCCCCATGGATGGGCGCGCTGGAAGACAATCTGGACGTGCTCAACAAGACCGACGAGGACGCGGGCGACTGGGGTCGGGCCGCAACGCAGGACTTGATCCGCTCACGGGTCAAGATCAAGTCGCTCAACTTCATGCGCGGCCGCACTTTCCTGAAGAAATTCCTGATCATCGACGAGGCGCAGAACCTGACGCCCAAACAGATGAAAACCTTGGTCACCCGCGCCGGCCCCGGCACCAAGGTGGTCTGTCTCGGCAACATCGCGCAGATCGACACGCCTTACCTGACCGAAGGCAGTTCCGGGCTGACTTACGTGGTGGATCGGTTCAAGGGGTGGGAACACTCCGGCCACGTCACGCTGATGCGTGGCGAACGTTCAAGGCTGGCGGATTATGCGGCGGAGGTGCTTTAAACAGCGGTCAGCTTTCAGCCAAAAGCACGAGACATTTGCGTCAAGCTGATAGCTGACCGCTGACCGCTGCTTTATGCTTTTCATAATACCGGGCAAACAAGGCTTCCAGTTCGTCGATCACCTCGGCGGCCGGCTTGCCATGCATGACGTGCTTCATCATTAAACCTGAGGTTTCGTGCAGCAGCTTGTCAAGATCCAGCATCGGGTAGGTTTCCCGCAGCCGCTTGATCGCCTTGATCACGGACTCTTCGGCGGGACGAGGAATGTCCAGGGGTTCATGAGGAATGGCAACGTCTTCAGCCGGATTACGGGCTGCAAGAAATTCGACAAAGGCGAATACGGTATCCCGCTGCTCGGCGGAAAGCATTTCTAGCCGGCGCAGCAGCAGCTTCTCTTCAGGTTTCATGGAAAAAGTTATTTCAGTGCTGCGGTCGCGAAGTCCAGAAAGGCCTGCAACAATTTGGAGCGGAATTTTTCCGTGGCATAAACTACCGACAGCGGCCGGATCAGACGCGGTTCCAATGGCACGGCGACCAGATCGCCGAGTTTGACTTCCTTGAGGATGGTGGCGCGAGAAACTATCGCAATGCCCAGCCCCGCCTCAACCGCCCCCTTGATCGCTTCCGGGCTACCCAGTTCCATCGCGATATTCAGGTCATCCGGCGAGATGCCCGCGCGCCTGAAATAATCGTCCACCACCTCGCGCGTACCTGAACCGGCTTCACGGCTGATATAGGGCTGAACGGCAAGCTTCTCGGCCGTTGCCGAGAAAAGCTCGGACAGTTCGTGCTGAGCCGAGCAGATCATCACCAGTTCATCTTCGCTGCACACTTCTGATTTCAGGCCGGGATGATGGGAAGGTGCCTCGATCAGGCCGATATCGAGGGTGTGGTCGGCGACCTTGACTTCGACCGTTTCCGAGTTTGCCACCGTGAGTCGTGCCTGGACCTGGGGGTAGCGCGCCATAAAATCTCCCAGCATGCGCGGTAGCATGTATTCCGCAATGGTCGTACTGGCGCCGATCAGCAGCGTGCCGCCGACCTCTCCCGTCATTTCCGTCAACCGGGTTTCCATCTCTGCGGTCAGGTTCAGGATGCGCTCGGCGTATTCCATCGCCAGACGCCCTGCCGGTGTCAGTGCAATCTTGCTGTGGCTGCGCTCGAACAAACGGGTATTGAAATGTTCTTCCAACTGCTTGACCTGGAACGTGACCGCAGGCTGGGTCATGAACAGGATCTCGGCCGCCTTGGTGAAGCTCAATTGTTTAGCAACGGCGTAAAAAACCTGGAGTCGTCGGTCTGCCATAAGTGATCATGAGCAAATTTAATTAGGTAATATATTCAATCACAAATTGAGGCGAAAAGATAGGCTAAACCCCAACTTTGATTGGCCGCATGGCACCACACATGGTTTCATGGTATAAAACTGAGGGCTTATTCTCTGCCCCTGAAAAACGAATGGAACCCTACCCAGAAACATCCGATGAAACGTAGCTTTTACATTATTCTGTCGGCCCAGTTTTTTTCCGCACTGGCCGATAATGCGCTGCTGATCGTCGCCATCTTCGCCCTGCGCGATATGCACGCGCCGCAAGAATACGAACCCCTGCTCAAGCTGTTTTTCACCCTTTCCTATGTCTTGCTCGCCGCATTTGTCGGCGCTTTTGCCGACTCGATGCCCAAAGGTCGGGTGATGCTCATCAGCAACGGCGTCAAAATCCTCGGTTGCCTGACGATGTTTGCCGGCGTACACCCGCTGGCCGCCTATGCGGTCGTTGGCCTGGGCGCCGCTATTTACTCCCCCGCCAAGTACGGCATACTCACTGAACTGCTGCCGCATCGCCTGCTGGTGGTCGCCAACGGCTGGATCGAAGGGCTGACAGTGATGGCAATTATTCTTGGCACCGTCGTAGGCGGTCTGCTGGTCAAACCGGACATTGCCCAGGTCCTGTTGAACTTCGATTTCCCGATGATCAACACCGGCATCGGCACGATTCCGGAAATGAGCATCGGCATCATTGGCAGCATTTACCTGATTGCCGCAGCATTCAACCTGTACATCCCCGACACCGGAGTGGATCACCGGATACTGAAGAAAAATCCGCTCTATCTGTTACACGATTTCAACCACTGCCTGAAGCTGCTGTGGCGCGACAAGCTGGGCCAGGTATCGCTCGCCGTCACCACCCTGTTCTGGGGTGCAGGCGCAGCGCTGCAATTCATTGTCCTGAAGTGGGCGGACGCGGCACTGAATTTGGGGTTATCCAAAGCCAGCATGTTACAGGGGGTGGTAGCGATAGGCGTCGCCATCGGTGCGGTACTGGCGGCAAAAATGGTTTCGATGCGAAAATCGGTAAAAGTGATCCCCCTTGGCATCGCCATGGGACTGGTCGTTCTCGGCATGATTTTCGTGCGCGACCTGTGGATTGCCGTGCCGCTGCTCGTCCTCATCGGCGCGCTGTCAGGATTTTTTGTTGTGCCGATGAATGCACTGTTGCAGCATCGCGGCCATATCCTGATGGGCGCGGGCCATTCGATTGCGGTGCAGAATTTCAACGAAAATTTGTCGATCCTCGTCATGACCGGCCTCTATGCGTTGCTGGTCTATTTGAATATGTCAATCTATTCAATCATCGCATTATTTGGGCTATTCGTGAGCGGCATGATGTATTATTTAAAAAGGCGACACGAAAAAAACCAGCGCCAATTCGACGATGTCGCACTGCTCGACGACACCCGGCTCTGAATCTTCTCCGGGTAATTTAACAAGGTAAACCCCCGGCTATGCCGGGGGACTCACCAAGGTTTGACCTATACGTCGGTCGCTGTGAATCTTCTTTCTCGACTAAAAGAAGGAGATTCACGATGAAA
>JAJXTJ010000048.1 GCA_021783895.1 Pseudomonadota bacterium
GGTCGGGTTACCGCGGGAATCCAGAATCTCTCGAGCGATGATATCTACAATTGCACTCATTTCTTTCCTTAAGTTTATCTCGCAGCTTATTAAATTTAATCACAACTCCCTGCGAACAATGGGTTTCAGTATTCCTGTTCGGCGAATCCTTGTTTTTTTACCAGCGCATCCAGTTGTTTCAGGGTTTCCAGCAGGCCTCGCATTTTGTCCAGGGGCCAGGCGTTGGGTCCATCGGACAATGCCTGGTCGGGATTGGGATGGGTTTCCATGAACAGGCCGGAAATTCCGCTGGCGACCGCAGCCCTGGCCAGAACCGGCACAAATTCGCGCTGCCCGCCGCTTTTGTCGCCCTGCCCACCGGGAAGCTGCACCGAATGGGTCGCGTCGAATACGACCGGACAACCGGTTGCGCGCATCACCATCAGAGAGCGCATGTCGGAAACCAGGTTGTTGTAGCCGAACGATACGCCACGCTCGCAAACCATGATATTGTCGTTACCGCCCGCCTCCCGTGCTTTTTCGACAACGTTCTTCATGTCCCAGGGGGCCAGGAACTGGCCTTTCTTGATGTTGACCGGCTTACCCGCGCTTGCCGCCGCGTGGATGAAGTCGGTCTGGCGACAAAGGAAGGCGGGGGTTTGCAACACGTCCACCACCGCCGCAACCGGCGCGATTTCCTCGATGGCATGCACGTCGGTCAGGACGGGCACTTTGATCTGGCGTTTTACCTCATCTAAAATATTAAGTCCATCATCCATCCCTTTGCCTCTAAATGATTTAGATGAACTTCTATTGGCCTTGTCGTAGGAGGATTTATAGATGAAATTGATGCCCAGGTCAGCGCAAATCTCTCTCAGCGCCCCGGCGGTGTCCAGCGCCATCTGCCTGGATTCGATCACGCAGGGGCCGGCAATCAGGAACAAGGGCTGATCCAAACCGACTTCAAAACCGCACAGTTTCACTTTACTTCCTTCTGCGTGCCGCTCAGGGTATTCAGCTCATGCTGCCGTACCGCCGCTTCCACGTAGGACTTGAACAGCGGATGCCCATCACGCGGCGTGGAAGTGAATTCAGGATGGAACTGGCAGGCGACGAACCAGGGGTGACCGGGCAGTTCGATCATCTCGCACAGGTCTTCCCCACCCACCGAACGGCCGCTTACCCGCAGGCCTGCCTGCTCCAGCCGAGACAGCAAACCGCTATTGACCTCATAGCGATGGCGATGCCGCTCGGTAATCCGGTCGGCACCATAAATTTTTCGCGCCAGCGAATCGGGCTGGAGCTGGCATTCCTGGCCGCCCAGACGCATGGTTCCGCCCAGATCGGAATTGGCATTGCGCACTTCAATACTGCCGTCGCGTGCGTGCCATTCGCTGATCAACGCAACCACCGGATACGGGGTATCCGGCTCGAACTCGGTGCTGTGTGCGCCCGCCATGCCGGCCTTATCGCGGGCGTACTCGATCACGGCCAACTGCATGCCAAGGCAAATGCCGAGGTAAGGCACGCGTTTTTCTCTGGCATAGCGGATCGCCGCAATCTTGCCTTCCACGCCGCGCTTGCCAAAGCCGCCTGGAACCAGGATGGCGTCCATGCCTTCCAGCGCCCCGGTGCCACTGGTTTCCAGCGACTCGGAATCGATGTAATGAATCTTGATCTTGCTCAGGGTGTGTATGCCGGCGTGGATCAGCGATTCAGACAATGACTTGTAAGACTCGGTCAGATCCACGTACTTGCCGACCAGGGCGATATTCACGCTGTGCTGCGGATGTTCCAGGGCAAAGACCAGACTTTCCCACTTGCTCAGGTTTGCAGGCGGCGGTGACAATTCAAGCTTCCTGCAGACAATCTCGTCCAGCCCCTGCTGATGGAGCAGGCCGGGGATTTTATAGATGCAATCCACATCCACAGCAGAAATAACCGCCTTTTCTTCGACGTTGGTAAACAGGGCAATTTTGCGTCGTTCGTCATCCGGCAGATGCCTGTCGGCACGGCACAGCAGCACGTCGGGCTGGATACCGATTTCGCGCAGCTCTTTCACCGAGTGCTGGGTCGGCTTGGTCTTGATTTCCCCCGCCGAGGCGATATACGGCACCAGCGTGAGATGAACGTAGCAGACGTTGTTGCGCCCCAGTTGCACACCCATCTGGCGGATGGCTTCGAGGAAGGGCAGAGACTCGATGTCACCAACAGTGCCGCCGATTTCGATAATTGCGACTTCCGCATCCCCTGCGCCGAGACGAACGAAATTCTTGATTTCGTCGGTGATATGAGGGATCACCTGCACCGTCCCGCCCAAATAGTCGCCGCGACGTTCTTTCTTGATCACGCTTTCGTAAATCTGGCCGGTGGTGAAGTTGTTGCTCTTCTTCATCTTCACATGGGCGAAGCGCTCGTAGTGGCCCAGGTCGAGATCGGTTTCGGCGCCGTCCTCGGTGACGAACACCTCGCCGTGCTGGAACGGGCTCATGGTGCCCGGATCGACGTTGATATAGGGATCAAGCTTGAGAAGGGTGACCTTGATGCCGCGGGTTTCGAGAATAGCGGCAAGCGAGGCGGCTGCGATACCTTTGCCAAGAGAGGAAACGACCCCGCCTGTGATGAAAACGAATTTGGTCATTTTGAGAGCAGATTATTGAGCACAAGACGGGATGAAATTGTAGCGCAAATCAGGCTCCATATAAAGCTAAACATCCATTAAACAAGTTTCGTAAAATAATTTGCAAACTCCGGAGGCATGTGGAATAATAAGAACCATTCTCATTAGTGCAGGTCTAAAAAACATGGCTACCGTCAACCTGGAAACCCTCAAAGCCGGTGAAACCGCCACTATCGCTGCGGTTCATACCGATCGCGCGCTTTCCTACCGCCTTGCGGCGCTGGGCTTCCGCATCGGGAAACGTGTCGAAATCATCCGTCATGGCCGTTTTTCCGGCCCGTTGCATGTTCGCATCGGCGCTACCGACATCATGCTGCGCAAAATAGAGGCGCAGAAAATAGAAGTTCAAACGCTTCCTCAATGAAACGCATCGCTCTGGTGGGCATGCCGAACACCGGCAAATCCACATTCTTCAATCGCGCCACCGGCGCCTCGGCCCGAGTCGGCAACTGGCCGGGCATCACTGTCGACCTGCTGGGCGCCAAGCTGCTGCTTGCCGGCGAGATGGTCGAGCTGGTTGACCTGCCCGGCATCTACGACCTGCACGGCTTCTCCGACGACGAACAGGTAGTCCGTCATTTCCTGGAGAGAAATCCGGTCGATCTGGTCGTCATCATCCTCAACGCCACCCAGATCGAACGCCAGCTTAGCCTTGCCCTGCAGATCAAACAGCTGTGCCTGCCTGCCGTGCTGTTGCTGAACATGGCCGACGAAGCCAAGAAATTCGGCATCACCATCGACGCCGAAAAAATGT
Source organism: Pseudomonadota bacterium (assembly GCA_021783895.1). The sequence goes on from JAJXTJ010000048.1 coordinate 3,414, forward strand.
CGGCCTCCCTAGAGATGCCCGTTGTCATGCTTAGCGCCAAATATGGCAACGGCTATCAGGGCGCGCATCAGATCATTACCCAGGCCATTCAAAATGGTACGCCGCCAGTCGCACCCGAAAAGCTGCAAGTCCTGCTGGCGGCAGACGACCAGATTGAAACCGACATGGAATCCGTGCTCAAGGACACTGTCCAGGTGCCGATCCAGTTGTCGGACAATCTGACCACCCAGCTCGATCGCGTCATGCTTCACCCGTGGCTCGGGCTGCCGCTGTTCTTCCTGATCATGTATTTGCTGTTCCAGGCCATCTTCCTGCTCGGCAAGCCCTTGCAGGATGGCGTTGCATGGCTGCTGGAAGCGTTCAAACAGGGTGCGCTGGAACCCCTGTTGACAGGCTTGCCGGCGGCACTGCATGGCCTGCTGATCGAGGGCATCTACAACGGCGTGGGCACCGTTGCCACTTTCGTGCCCATCATTGTTCTGTTCTTCCTGTTCATGGCACTGGTGGAGGATAGCGGCTACCTGTCGCGCGCCGCTTTCCTGATGGACGCGCTGATGGCCAAGCTGGGGCTGGACGGACGCAGCTTCGTCATGATGCTGCTCGGCTTCGGTTGCAACGTTCCCGCGCTGATGGGCACGCGGGTAATGCGCTCGCGCAGCCTGCGCCTGCTGACCATGCTGGTGATTCCGTTTTCGCTGTGTTCTGCGCGGCTACAGGTCTTCGTCTTCATCACTACGGCGATATTTTCGCCCAAGGCAGCGCCGCTGGTGCTTTTCAGCCTGTACCTGTTCAGCTTCGCCACCGCCTTCATCACCGCGCTGCTGTTCAAGAACCGCTTCAAGAACAACGAGCCGTTCATCCTCGAATTGCCGCCCTACCGCTTCCCCACCCTGCGCCAGATGGTTCTGCGCGGCTGGCATGAAGTCCGCCATTTCCTCAACCGCGCCAGCAAGTTCATCATCGCCGGCGTGGTGCTGGTATGGCTGCTGACGCATTTTCCCCAGAACGTGGCGCCTGGCAGTGTCGGCACCTGGGCCGGCATGATCGGCCATTCCATGGAACCGGTGCTCGCGCCCATCGGCATCGACCAGCACCTCGCCATCGCCCTGATTTTCGGTTTTGTCGCCAAGGAAATCGTGGTCGGCTCGCTGGCGGTGATCTACGGGCTCGATGGATCGGCACTCACCGGGATGATGGCGCAGCAGCTGGATTGGGTGCAGGCTTACAGCTTCATGCTGTTCACCCTGATTTACACGCCCTGCCTTTCCACGATCGCCACGATCCGCAGCGAATCGAAGAGCCTCCCCTACACCTTGTTCGCCGTTGCCTTTCCCCTGGGGCTGGCATGGCTGTTGAGCTTTGTCTTTTATCAGACAGCCAGGGCATTGGGTTATTAGCCGATCTGGCGGACCCGCTCGAAAAAGCAGATAGCCGCTGCGGCTGCGGCATTCAGCGATTCTGCCGCCCCCGGCATGGGGATCATGACCCTGCTGTCGGCAGTTTCCAGCAAATCCTCTGAAATTCCAGCCCCTTCGTTGCCGATGACAAATGCCGTCGGGCCGGTCATATCAAGGCTAAACAGCGTCTTTTCGGCACCCAAGGTCGTTGCAACAACTTGCCCCGGAAAGTCCCGCGCAGCGGCCGCCAGATCGCTGTTCTCATGGATAGACAAATGGAAATGGGCACCCATGCCCGCCCTGAGCACTTTGGGCGACCAGGCATCGGCACACCCAGGCGATAAATAAATCCGTCCGATTCCGGCAGCGGCTGCGGATCGGAGGATAGAGCCCAGGTTGCCGGGATCCTGGACATCTTCAAGCAGTGCGCAGCAATCGATATCCTCTGTGACTGGCTGCGGAATCCGGATCAGCGCGACAATTCCGGTCGGCGTTTCCACGGTTGAAATATCCCGAAACAATTCATCGCTCAGGACGATCAAACTTACCGGCGGAACTTTATGGAGAAAATCGCTTATTTCCGGATGATCCTGTGCGGAGGCGGAAACCATGATCGCTTCGGGCAAACCGCCGGCCTGATGATAAGCGGCGACCAGATGAATGCCATCCAGCAGGGTTTTGCCGGATTTTTTGCGCTCTTTTGACGAAGAGGCAAGTTTTCTGGTGCTTTTAAGCAGTGGATTTTCTCTTGAGGTGATCGTTTTCATGTGGGGTATTGTGGCCAGCCAGCTCCTGCTATAGTTCGCTCATCCATCTATGAAAATCGTCATCGTAACACCAGCCGCCAGTCGAGTCAGGAATGGCAACCGCAATACGGCGCAACGCTGGGCCAATTTTCTGCGCCAGCTGGGGCATCGCGTCAGCGTGCAGGTCGAGTGGGATGGCAGCCGCGCCGACCTGATGCTGGCGCTGCATGCGCGACGCAGCCACGCCTCGATCAAACTCTTTGCCGAACGCTGTCCGGAACTGCCGCTGGTCGTGACCCTGACCGGCACCGACCTGTATCGCGACATCAGGGACGACCGCAGCGCCCGGGAGTCCATGAAGTTGGCCACGCGCCTGGTGGTTTTGCAGGAAATGGGGCTCAACGAGCTGACACCGACGTTGCGGGCAAAAACCCACGTCATCTATCAGTCCGCCTACCCGGTCAAATCGGTACAGCCGTCAAAAAGACGTTTCGAAGTCTGTGTCATCGGCAACTTGCGCGAGGAAAAAGATCCCTTCCGCTGCGCGCTCGCGGCTGCCCTGCTGCCGGAAAGTTCTGAAATCCATATCAGCCATATGGGCCGCGCCCTGACTGACGACATGGCGCGGCAGGCGCAGGCCCTGATGGAGAAAAATCCGCGTTACCGCTGGCTGGGCGAGCTGCCCCATTGGCGGGTAAAAAACAGGCTGGCCCGCTGCCGGCTGATGGTGATCAGTTCCATCATGGAAGGTGGCGCAAATGTGGTGTCAGAGGCGCTAGCAGCCGGCGTGCCGGTGATTGCCTCGGACATATCGGGCAATATCGGCATGCTCGGTGCCGACTATGCCGGCTTTTACCCGTGCGGAAACGAGCGCGCCCTGGCCGACCTGCTGCATCGTGCGGAAACTTCGCCAGAATTTTACGGCCTGCTCAAGGCGCAGTGCGCCAAGCGGAAACACCTGGTTGAGCCCGAGCAAGAACTTGCCGGACTGGAACAGCTGATAGCATCGGCTATTTCTTCTTCAGGCAGGCCAAGCCCTCGACCGTACGCAGGAACTTATGATAAATCATAGTCGCGGTGCTCCTTGCCGCTCTTGCGTCAGGTGCCGTATATTTCAAGGATGTGATTCAGTACCGGGAGTACCGAGCAACTATCAAAGAGGCATTGAAAGACCCTGATTTCAGCCAAGTTCAGGCAGCCAGCACAGAGTCCGCAGACGCAATCGTTATTGATCCGAATGAAAACGGGGAACCGGGGCCACAGTTTCTCGCGTTGACATCACCAAGCGGGAAGAAGGGGGTACGCCGAGTCAATCAGGTGCCTCTTTCGAGCGCCCGCCACAGACAGGCCCCTTTGCTGGCCTTGTCAATCTCGCCCAGATAGGCAAGGTGCAACTCCATCTCGTCCGGTGTGGCCGCCAGCACCATCAGGTCATGCGGCACGGAATCCCCGCCCAAATCGGCATGATCGTCCTCCGTGTCAGCGGATTCCATCATCAGGCTGTTCTGTCCGCGCGTCATGGAGAGATAAACCTCGGCCAGCAGTTCGGTGTCCAGCAAGGCGCCGTGCAGGGTGCGGCTGGAATTGTCCACCTGGTAGTGGCGGCACAGCGCATCCAGATTGTTTTTCTGCCCTGGACGCAGATCCTTGGCCATTTTCAGGGTATCGATCACGTTCGGGCTATATTTCCCGACCGGCCCCAGCCCGATCAGCTTCAACTCACTGTTGAGGAATCCGATGTCGAACGGCGCGTTGTGGATAACCAGTTCCGCACCGCGGATGAACTCGATGAAATCCTGCGCGATGTCGCGGAAGAACGGCTTGTCCTGGAGAAATTCCAGGCTGATACCATGCA
>JAJXTJ010000049.1 GCA_021783895.1 Pseudomonadota bacterium
CCTTCCATCCCCTTTACGTTGGCCTGGGCCTTGAACGCCTCGCTCGGCTCGAACACCCGATTTTCGGTCATGACTGATTCGATCGACGACATGTTTTCTCCGTAATGATTTTGTTACGATGAGCTTGATTGTTAATATTACATCCCAAAACACCCTGATGGATACCCCCATGCAAAGCTCCACCGCCCAGCCCGAAGCCCTGATCGAAAAGGCGCTCCACCTCAGCCGCTATGCCCGGCGCCTGACCGAGAGCGATCCGGCCGCGCTCGACCGGCTGCGCGCAACCCTGTTCACCCCCTGGGACGAGGCGACGATGCAAGCCATCCTCGACGGCTGCGAGATCGGCGATGAAGCCGCCCTGAAGAAAGCCCTGCGCGTTTTGCGCAAGCAGGTGATGCTGCGTCTGATCGTGCGCGACCTCGCCGGACTGGCCGATCTGCGCGAAGTCATGAGCACCGCCACCCTGCTGGCCGAAGTCACCACCCGCTTTGCCCTGTCCCGGATCGACAGCTGGCTGCGCAGCCAATACGGGCCTCCTGTCGGGGAAGAAAGCGGCACCGAGCAGGACCTGGTCGTGGTCGGCATGGGCAAGCTCGGCGGCGGCGAGCTCAACGTCTCGTCGGATATCGACCTGATCTTCGCCTACCCGGAGGAAGGCGAAACCACCGGTCCGCGCAAAACCAGCAACCATGAATATTTCGCCCTGCTCGGCAAGAAGCTGATCGGCGCCCTCAACGAAGCCACAGCGGACGGCTTCGTCTTCCGCGTCGACATGCGGCTGCGGCCCTACGGAGATTCCGGGCCGCTGGTCGGCAGCTTTTCCATGCTGGAAAACTACTACCTCACCCAGGGCCGCGAATGGGAGCGCTACGCCTGGATCAAGGGACGGCCCCTCACCGGCAGCCAGTGCCAGGAACTCGCCGCCATCCTGCGCCCGTTCGTGTTCCGCAAATATCTCGATTTCGGCGCCTTCGCCTCGATGCGCGGCCTGCACGCGCAGATCCGCCAGGAAGTGAACCGGCGCGACATGCGGGACAACATCAAGCTGGGGCCGGGCGGCATCCGCGAAATCGAGTTCATTGCCCAGGTGTTCCAGCTCATCCGAGGCGGCAAGGAAACCGACCTGCAGACCCCCTCCACCCTGGCGGCGCTCGACCTGATCGAGCAGCGCGAGCTGCTGCCGGCGCAGGATGTGGCCGAGCTGCGCGATGCCTACTTCTTCCTGCGCAACCTGGAGCACCGCCTGCAATACCTGGAGGACGCCCAGACCCAGACCCTGCCGGTCAACGACGCCGACCGGCAGATCATCGCCGCTGCGATGGGCTACGCCGATTGGCGCGAATTCCTGGCCGCACTCGACAGCCACCGCAGCAAGGTAGAGCGCTATTTCGGGCAAGTCTTCGCCACACCGCAAAACGCGCAGGGCGGCCACCCCCTGACATCGTTGTGGCAGGGAACGCCCGAGGACGAGGAAGCCATTGCACTGCTCGCCGAACAGGGCTACCGTCATCCCGCCGAAGCCTGGCAGCGGCTCAAGCGCACCCGCGAGAGCGGCCGCTACAAGCAGTTGCCGACTGAGAGCCACGCCCGCTTCGATGCAATCCTGCCGCCGCTGATCCAGGTCGCCTGCGATTTCCCCAACCCGGACGAAACCCTGGAACGCATGCTCCACCTGGTGGAGAACATCAGCCGGCGCGGCACCTACCTCGCCCTGCTGCAGGAATATCCGCAAACCCTCGGCCAGGTAGCCAAGCTGTGCAGCGCCAGCCCCTGGGTATCGGAATATCTCACCCAGCACCCGATCCTGCTGGACGAACTGCTCGACACCCGCAAGCTCTACGCCAAGTACGACCGCGAAGAACTCCGCAACGAGCTGAAAGGACTGCTGGACGCGACCGAAGACGACACCGAGCGGCAAATGGACAGCATGCGCCACTTCAAGCACGAGCAAACATTCCGCCAGGTGGCGCAGGATCTGGCCGGTGCGCTGCCGCTGGAGACCCTGTCCGACCAGCTCTCCGACCTCGCCGACATGATTCTGGACGAAACCCTGCGCCTCGCCTGGGCCGGGCTGCGCGTCAAACACCGCGAAACACCGCGCTTCGCCGTCATTGCCTATGGCAAGCTGGGCGGCAAGGAACTGGGCTACGCCTCCGACCTCGACATCATCTTTCTCTACGACGACGAATCCCCTGACGCCGCCGAGATCTATGCCAAACTGGCGCAGCGCATCAACAGCTGGATATCCAGCGTGACGCCGTCAGGCATCCTTTACGAAACCGACCTGAGGCTGCGCCCCAACGGCGCCAGCGGACTGCTGGTCAGCTCGGTCGAAGCGTTCGAGAGCTACCAGAAGAAGCAGGCATGGGTATGGGAGCACCAGGCGCTGACCCGCGCGCGCTTCTGCGCGGGCGATGCCGGTGTCGGCGCGGCCTTCGAGCGCATCCGCATCGAAGTGCTGCGGCAGGAACGCGACCCCGCGACCCTGCGCGAGGAAGTGCTCAAGATGAGGCAGAAGATGCTGGATGCACATACCAACAGCAGCGGCCTGTACGACATCAAACAAGACCCTGGCGGCATCATCGACGTCGAGTTCATCGTGCAGTATCTGGTGCTGAACTTTTCCCGCCTCCATCCCGAATTGACGCGCAACGCCGGCAACCTCGCCCTGCTGCGGATCGCCGGCGAACTCGATCTGATCCCCCCGGAGCTGGCGGTGCTGGTGCGCGACGCCTACCGCGAATACCGCCTGCTCCAGCACCAGATGCGATTACAGGGCGTCGCCCACGCCCGCATCGACCCGGCTCAGACGAAAGGTCACGCGGAAGCCGTCAAGCGGCTGTGGCAGGCGATTTTTGAAACCGAAAAACTCGATTAAACCGCCAACCGCCCCGCAAGCCCCGTAAATAGGCGATCTACAAGCAATGCACGACGGAGACGACCGTGTTTATTGGCCTACAGGCGAGATGTCTATTTCAATCTCGTGCGTCCTCATTGATTCGCAGGATGCGGTGAGGAACGAACTGCATCAATCGCGATGGGCCCTGGCATGTCAAAAAACGTGACCCCGTGCCGTGCCAACTCCGGCCATGGCGGCAGCGAAAAATACGCGGGTTTGAACGGCGGATAATTCCTACCGAAGGAGACCTTCAGCTCCACAGGCCATCGGGCAGCAGTTCGGCCTGAGCGGACTTTGACGGTTTACTGAAAAAGGTGTCGGTGCAAGCCTGCCGGGATGACCGCTTCCAACTTTCCGGATATAAAGCACACACAGACAGAAGGCAATGTAAGAGCGTTATGCAAGCAAGATTTTGGCGCGTTGGCGATTGTCCACTCGGCTTCCCGTTAGCGTGACGCATTGAAACGCCGAAATCTGTTAAGATTCCGTCATCATCAAGCATTTGCGCAACGTGTTTGCCGAGGGGGAGCTGGATGAAAAAAGCAATGTGCAAAATTTGCACATTGCTGGTTCGGACAAGCCCGTCAGGTTTTATAACCTCGATGTCATCATCTCGGTGGGCTACCGGGTCAAGTCGCCCCAGGGTGTGAGGTTTCGCCAATGGGCCACGCGTGTGCTGAAGCAGCATCTGCTGCAAGGCTATAGTCTCAACCAGCAACGCCTGGAACAGAACGCCGCCGAGCTGGAGAAAGCATTGCGGCTGGTGCGGCGCGCGGCACGGCTGCCTGCCAACAGCGAATTTGGCGCGGGGCTGGCGGATGTGGTCAGCCGCTACACCCAAACTTTTCTTTGGCTACCGCAAGAAGGTGGAGGCGTACATCAGGGCGCACGAAGACCACCTCACCATCCAGCGCATCAAGCGCAACATTCCCGTGACCGCACTCGACCTGGAGCAACTGGACGAGATGCTGTTCAAGGCCAGCGGCATGAAGAACCGCGCGGAGTACGACCAGACCATCCATCCGGAAAAATCGCTGGGCGTGTTCATCCGCGAACTGGTTGGATTGGATCGCCATGCCGCCAAGGAAGCCTTTGCGGAATTTCTGGATGCGACGCGCATGAACAGCACCCAGATTCAGTTCATCAACACATTGATTGATTACTTCACGCAGAACGGCGTGATGGAACCGCAGCACCTTGCGCAGCCGCCTTTCTCGGACATCCACAGCGATAGCCTGTTTGGACTATTCGACGAGGCGCAGGTGCAGGTGTTGACGCAGAAGATACGCTGGATCAACCAGAATGCCGAGGCGGCGAATGATGAAGTGCAGATGCTGAAGGCGGCGGAGCCGAAGCCGAGCTATAAGTCATGATCTGATTATGTTTAAGTAATAACAAACAACAATCTTCACAGAATCTGACACTTTAGAAAAAGAATGATGCCGAGGTGAATCTCAAAACTCGACCAACTCCATCCCATTTTGCTTTGCGTTAGCCGCCAACGTCCGATCCAGCGTAGCCATGTGGCTAGCCCCCAATTCCAGAGCAACAGCAAGGTGCAAGGAATCACCTGCTCGCAAGCCGTGATCGTGTGGCCGGATCATTTCAGCAGCGCGCCAGAATGCGCTGCGGCTGACGGGAACGATGCGCAAGCCCCCTCCGTCAGCAGCCAATCCGAGCAGGTCGGCGTATCGCGAAGCACACAACGTAGGCCGGCCTTCAGGCCGACATGGGCCGGTGTATGTTTCGTTATTTATGGGCTCATGTTAGCCTATGCATTCGTCGCGCCGTGCCGGCCGGAGAACAGGCGCCCGCCAATAACGAAAGGGTATGGCCGTGCAGACAACGTACTCGTTCTCACTCATGGTCTTTCTCCTTTGCTGTTAACGCCATTTTTTCCAGTAGCGCATCAGCAGGAACCCGCCTGCCAAGCCACCCAGATGGGCAAAATGCGCCACGCCTTCCTGCGTGCCGGTCACGCCCAGCACCAACTCCATCGCGCCGTACAGCACCACAAACAGCTTGGCGGGCAACGCAACCGGCGGTATCAACAGCATGATTTTCCGCTCCGGGAAATAGCGCGCAAACGCCAGCAACAATCCGAACACCGCGCCCGACGCGCCTAGGGTCGGGTATTGCGCGCCGGTGGCGCTACTCACCAGCAGTTGCGACAGCGCGGCAGCAACGGCGCATACCAGATAGTAAGTCAGATAACGCCGCCCGCCCCACACCCGTTCCATGTCCGCGCCAAACATATAAACCGCGAACATGTTGAACAGCAGATGCGTCACGCTGCCGTGCAGAAAAGCATAGGTGAGTATTTGCCACGGCAGAAACTGCGGGCCCAGCGGCCATAGCGCGAAGGCTGAAATCAGGCCGTTGTTGCCGAGCGTGAGCTCCAGCAGGAACACCAGCACGTTGGCGATGATAATGCTTCGGGTGATGGGTGGGAGTTCGAACATGGCTCGATCGGCATGAAATGACAAGCACAGTATAAGGATCGCGCAGAGCCGAGGGAAGGGCCCATCGTCACGACTTCGTTGTGACCTTGGTCATCCGACTTGGCCGGACACTGTCAGAGCTGGAAGCCGATCCACAGCACCAGCCCCTCACCGAGGTCGCGCCACAGGCCGGGCGGCTGCACCACATACGGACGGGCCGTACTGCGTTCGAGGTCGAACCACGCGGCGTAGCGGGCGATATCGTCGGCATCGTGAAATGCCACCATCAGCTCGTAGTTGAGAAACAGGCTGCGGCTGTCGAGGTTAGTGGACCCCACCAGTGCCAGCACATCGTCGATGACGGCGGCCTTGGCGTGCAGCATGTGCGGTGCGAGCCAGACATGCACTCCCGCCCCGGCCAGAGCGCGCAGAGAACGATGCCGCGCAATATCGGCGAGCCGATGGTTGGAGCGTTCGGGCAACAGCAACTCCACCTGCACGCCGCGCCGCGCCGCCAGCGTGAGCGCCATCAGCAAGGCGTCGTCGAGCACGACATAGGGCGAGACGAGCGTCATGCGCGTGCGCGCACGGCAGGCCGCGCTGACGAGCAGCGCCTGCACGGTGTCGTCGGCCTGGTCGGGGCCCGAGGCGATGACTTGCCCGGCAGGCTCACCCGGTGCTGCGACAGGGGCAGCCTTGGCGTCCGCTTCCGCCGAAGCGCCAGTGGCGGGCGGTTCGGCCCCCGCCGCAAACACCCAGTCGCGCTGGAACAGATCGGCCGCTTGCTGGACCAGCGGGCCTTGCAGATCGAAGCTCAGATCGCGCCACGCCGGGCGTCCGGGCTGACCTTCGAAATACTCGGCGGCCAAATTGCGCCCGCCGCACCACAGCCGCTCGTTGGCGAGGCCGGCGTCGGCTACCGCGAACTTGCGGTGGTTGCGCAGATTGGTGCGGCCTTTCAGGGGAAAGTGAAATGGGGGTACGAAGAGTCCGACCCGCACACCCGCGTGCCTCAATGCGGACAGGTCGGGCCACCCGCCCAGCATGCGGCCCACCCCGTCAAGCAGCAGCCGCACCCGCAGCCCGACGCGCGCCCTGGCAGCCAGATGGGCGCTCACCGCCGCACCGACCGCATCTCGCCCGAGAATGAAGGTGCTCAGGTCCAGGGTGTGCTGTGCGCCATCGATCACCTCCAGGAGCGCTCGCAGCGACTCCGAGCCATCGGCGTGGACGCATAAGGCCCGGTAATTTGCGAGGCGCGGCTGTCCCAGCGCGGCGGCTATCTGGGCCGGCCAGGAGCTTTCATCGACGATGGGCTGGACCGTGCGCGCATCCGCCGGTGAATGGCGGGTGCGGGTGAGCTTGCGCGTACCGAACAGCAGATACAGCGGCAGCGCGGCGTAGGGCAACAGGAGCATGAACAGCACCCACCCGATCGCAGCGGACGGATGGCGGCGTTGCTGCAGCACGTGGGAGACCACCACGTACACGAGCAGCCCGGCGACCATGAACAGCCCGTGCAGCGAGAACCAATGCGAGAGAGTCAGGACAGGCACACGCGCGGCGCAGCGGTTCTAGCCGCCGCGCCGCTGGCGCACCGACATCACGGCCAGCTCGGTGCGCGTGTTGGCGTGAAGTTTTTCCATGATGCGGCTGACGTAATTTTTGACGGTGCCCTCGGCAAGGAACACCGCGTTGGCGATCTGCTTGTTGCTCTTGCCCTCGGCGATGAGCTGCAGGATATTCTCTTCTTTGTCGTTGAGCGGATCGGTCATGACCGTCTTGATTTGCGGGGCTGCGGGTGAGCTCAAGGCTGCATCGAGCGGCCGAGCTTCGGACAGCGGCGCAAGCCGGCGAAATTGATCCATGACCTTGCGCGCGATCTGCGGGGTCAGCCTGGATTCACCGCGATGCACCGCGCGCACCGTCTCCAGCAATTCCTCCTCGGTAGCGTCCTTCAACAGATAGGCGTGGGCGCCGGCGCGGATGGCTTCGAAGACCGTTTCTTCAGCGTCCAGCGTGGTCAGCACCAGCACGTGCGTGTGCGGCAGCG
>JAJXTJ010000050.1 GCA_021783895.1 Pseudomonadota bacterium
GACAAACTTTCTCGCGCCTACGGCCACCATCCCTTGCTGGATCAGGCGGATCTACAGCTCGACCTCGGCGAGCGGGTGGGACTGATCGGACGCAACGGCGGCGGCAAGTCCAGCCTGCTGAAAATCATCGCCGGCGTGGCTCACGCCGACGACGGCAAAATCTGGCGCGCGCCCGGGCTGAATCTGGCCTATGTGCCCCAGGAGCCGCAGCTCGATCCCGACCACACCGTATTCGAGGCGGTGGCGGAGGGGCTGGTGGGCCTGAGCCAGCTGCTGATCGACTACCATGCCGTTTCCCATGCGCTGGGGGAAGAAGGCGCAGATACCGACATGTTGCTGGAGCGCATGCAGGTGTTGCAGACCGAACTGGAGGCGCGCGACGGCTGGCGCCAGCAAAGCCGCATCGACGCGGTGATGAGCCGCCTGGCGCTGCCTGAGGATGCGCTGGTTTCCTCGCTTTCCGGCGGCTGGAAGAAGCGCGTCGCGCTGGCCCGGGCGCTGGTCGCCGAGCCGGACGTGCTGGTGCTGGACGAGCCCACCAACCACCTCGACCTGGCCGCCATCGAGTGGCTGGAAGAGCTGCTTAAATCCTTTGCCGGCGGCGTGCTGTTCGTCACCCACGACCGGCGCTTTCTCGATAACGTTGCCACCCGCATCATCGAACTGGACCGGGGCCAGCTGGCCAGTTTCCCCGGCAACTTCTCCGCCTTCCAGCGCAGGAAGCAGGAGATGCTGGAGGCCGAAGAAGTTTTGAACGCAAAATTCGATAAGGTGCTGGCGCAGGAAGAAGTGTGGATACGCCAGGGCATCAAAGCCCGGCGCACCCGCAACGAAGGCCGGGTGCGGGCGCTGGAGCAGCTGCGCCGCGAACATACCGCGCGCATCAACCAGACCGGCAAGGCCCGGCTGGCGCTCGACGCCGGCGACCGCTCCGGCAAGCTGGTGGCGGAACTGGAGCATGTCACCAAATCTTTCGGCGACAAGACCGTGATCCGCGATTTCTCCACGCGCATCATGCGCGGCGACCGCATCGGCCTGATCGGGCCGAACGGCGCCGGCAAAACCACCCTGCTCAAGCTCATCCTGGGCGAACTGCAGCCCGATTCTGGCACGGTGAAAAGCGGCACCAAGCTCGCCGTGGCCTATTTCGACCAGATGCGCGAGCAGCTCGACGAGGAAGCGACCCTGATCGACACCATCAGCCAGGGCAACGACTTCGTCGAAATCGGCGAGGTGAAGAAACACGTCATCAGCTACCTCGGCGATTTCCTCTTCCCGCCGCAACGCGCGCGCGCCAAGGTTTCCTCACTCAGCGGCGGCGAGCGCAACCGCCTGCTGCTGGCGCGATTGTTCACCCGCCCCGCCAACGTGCTGGTGCTGGATGAACCGACCAACGACCTCGACATCGAAACCCTGGAATTGCTCGAAGAACTGCTGCTGGAATATTCCGGCACCCTGTTCCTGGTGAGCCACGACCGGACCTTCCTCGACAACGTGGTGACTTCGACCATCGCCTTTGAAGGAGATGGCCGGCTGGTCGAATATGCCGGCGGCTACGAAGACTGGCTGCGCTACCGTCCCCGCCTTGAAACGGAAGCGGAGAAAAAAGCCGCTGCCGCCAAACCGAAGCCGCCACAGGAAAAGCCGGCGGCAAAAATCAAGCTGTCCTTCAAGGAAAACCGCGAACTGGAAACCTTGCCAGGGCAGATCGAGGTGCTGGAGCAGGAGCAGTCCCTGCTCGGCGCCAAGCTGGCGGACGGCGAACTCTATCGCGCCAATCCTGAGGAGGTGAAGCGCATCCAGGCGCGCACCGCCGAGATCGATGAAGCGCTGCTGACCGCCCTGGAGCGCTGGGAAGAGCTGGAGGCCAAGCAAAAGGCGGGGTAAGGAATGAGGGTCATTGATGCGTCAGATCTTTTTCTGATGGCGCGGAATCAAGGATTGCCGTTGATGGCATAGATAACCCGGAGTTTCAGTCCCAGCCCCGATGCTCGCCAATGCCGCCGAACCTGTAAACAAGGGTGGGCACGTTTTTGTGTCCACGCGGAAATATCCACGCTGACCAACCGGGCATGAAACTGTGCCCACCCTTGGCTACGCCGCTTCTTGATAGGGCGCGATGGATTCCAGAACGTTGGCGAGATTTCCCCGCGCCATTTCCATGTCGTAATGCGCATGCAGATTAAGCCAGGATTGTCCGTCGGTGGCGAAGAACGCGCCGAGGCGTAGGGCGGTGTCGGCGGTAATCGCCCGCTTTCCACGCACGATCTCGTTGATGCGGCGCGGTGGGACGCTGATGGCGGGGGCCAGGCGATACTGGCTGATGCCCATCGGTTCCAAAAAGTCCTCGGAGAGGATTTCGCCGGGATGTACCGGCGGAATTTCGCGTTTGCTCATACCGATACTCACACACAAAGACGAACGCAGGGGAACACTTGCGAACCAAGACGAACCGCTGCGAATTATTAAATGCCTTGTGTTTATTGGGTTTTGGTTGAATTGAGCGACAAAAAAGCCCGGCGGGTAAGGTCAGGCTTTTCTGGTTTTTGGTGGAGGCGGGGGGAATCGAACCCCCGTCCGCAAGCCCTCTACAGGCAGTTCTACATACTTAGTCCGATTATTTGATTTCGCCCGAATCACGCCAACCGAACAGGCTGGATTCACGCTAGTTGCCTTAAGTTTAGGATCGGTTCAAGCAACCCGGACCGACACGAGTCTCTGTGAATGACTCTGCTCTTTCCACCTTGCGGCTTCAAGCCGGCCCAGAGACCAACCGGTGCAGAGTCTAACCGTCAATTAAGCGGCTAGAGCGTAGTTTTCGTCGTTTGCGACTAGTTTTTTTCAGATGGATTTACGAGGTAACTGAGCCTCGGTATGCCCTACACTGCTTTGCAACCCACGTCGAAACCGGGTCGCCCCCATGCTGAACTATCAGACGAACCTTACAAGCAAAAGTTCAATCCATGCTTCATTTTAGCAGGATTGAGGCTTTAGAGGTGCCCTTTAAAGGTAGCGCAGTATCTCGGTGGGATGTTGAATGGCGCTGTCCGCGCCCCAGGTTTCTGGCCGGGCGTCGGCGCCGAGGTGGCTGTAAGCGGCGATTCTACAAAGCCGGGGGACGCTTGGCATGATGCAAATCATTATCCAGCGCGTCATGCGCCGATAAATTTTGTAGCATGAGGGGGTCAAAAAGACGTACCGCATTTCGTCCGGACCTTTTTGCTTGATACATCGCCATATCGGCATGTTCGAGCAATGTTTCCAGGGACTCGGCATTGCCGTGATACAAGCTGATTCCAATGCTGGGAGAGCTGTGATGCATGTGCTTCTTGAGCATGTACGGTCGGGTTAACGCTTTGCGAACTTTCTCGGCAAGCAACGCGATCTTTCGCGTTGCATCATGAGCATTGTCGCTGACAGCCTCAAGCAGTACGACGAACTCATCCCCGCCGAACCTCGCTACCGTATCCGTTTCACGAATGCTGGACTTGATCCGCATGCCCACTTCCATCAGCAACAAGTCGCCATAGTCGTGGCCGAGCGTATCGTTAAGCGACTTGAAACGATCCAGGTCTATGAACAGCACGGCGCCGTAATCGTTGCGGCGCGCGGAAGCGGTCAGCGCCACTTGAAAGCGTTCGACGAACAGACGGCGGTTTGGCAACTTGGTCAGCGCATCATAAAACGCCAGGTTGTGGATTTCCTCCTCGCTCTGTTTACGTTCGGTGATGTCGCTGAAGATGGCCACGTAATGGGTAGTTTCATGCCGCTGGTTTTTGACTGCGGTAATGGTTAGCGATTTCGGATAAACTTCGCCGTTCTTGCGCCGATTCCAGACTTCACCCGCCCAAGCACCTGTGTGCAGTAATTGTTGCCACATTTCGCTGTAAAAAGACTTGTCATGCCGGTCCGATTTCATGATGCTGGGATTCTTGCCCAGCACTTCCTCGGCGCTATAGCCGGTAATGTCAGAAAATGCCCGATTGACCCGGATTATATTGGCATTGGCATCGGTAATCGCGATAGCATCATGAGTCTCGAAAGCTGTCGCGGCAATGCGCGAAGCCTCCTCGCTATCACGCAATGTAGCCTCGATCCGCTTGCGTTTGGCGATGTCGCGCATAACCAGCAACGTCAGCGCCATGATGGCAAGCAGCATGAGTACGCCGATTACCGCGCTCCATACCCGCGCACGTTCCGATCTTCTTATTGCTTCGCTTACTGCCTTATGGAAATCCGTTTTGGCGGTATCCCGGTATGCCACTGAGCCTGATAAATAGGCATCTCGCGAAGCCCTCATTTGCGATACCTGCTGCAAGCTGGGTGTACCTGTTTTGGTCGCAATCTGCTGCGAAATATCAATAGCCAAGGCAAAGTAGGTATTGAACTCGGATTTCAGTTTCTCGATCTCGCTTTTATGCACCGCATCAAGTTTTTCCAAGGCTTCGTAACTTTCCCGTATTGCAGCGGCTTTATTTTTGGCGACTCCCATAAATTCCATCTCGCCGGTTGACGCCGCCGTATTTAGCGCTGCCACGATAGCCTCGTATCTGTTGAGATCCTTATCGGCCGCTTCAAGTATCGGGAAATCCGTATCGCGAATATGTTTGAAAAGGGAGTTGCCATCCGTCAGCACTATGGATGAATAAATCAGGTTCACGCCAAAACCCAATGTGGCAACAACGGGGATCAGCCACAGTTCCCAGGCTCCCAGAATTGCAGACAACTTTTTCATTGTGCGACCCGCCTTAGGGCGCCAGAATAACTCTGACACTGCTGTCCACAACGCTTCTATCGATATATCCGATGGCGTTCGGGTTGTTGGCGACGGCATTTTTGACGTCCAGGTTGCCTTCCAACTGTTTGGGCGGGTATCCATCGCCCGTGAAAATGATTTTTGTCCAGTATGCGGATATCTGTGAGGGACTCTTGTTGGCTATCTTGGAATAAAACTCATTTCTGATCGATTTTCCTTCCGCCTGATCGATAGGAACGGCACTGCCGTCATTCGGGAAGGTGGCGGTTTTGCCGAGGAAGATTTTAGTGACCTGTCCCGCCGTCAGGTGGGTGATGGTGCTCTTGGCGGAAACGATTACAACCACATCAGCATAGGCGCTCGCAGTGCACATTGACATGGCCAGAAACGGCGCCAGGCAATTGCGGAATATTTTTTGTGGTTTCACGTTGCCCTCCGCGCCTAGAACACGAAATCGAGCACTGCGGAAATCACGCGGAATCTTGACCCGTACAGGATGACGCCGGCCGGCACGTTGGCGAGGTAGCCATTCGAGTTGTCACTGAGGTGCACCTGATCGAGTTGCAGCTTGACATCGGCATTTTTCATGAGGTCCCAGCGCACTCCCAGGCTGACCGTGCTCTCGGATTTTTTGGCGCGATTAATTTCTGATGCCGTTGGTGCGGGGAAACCCGGAAGGAAGGAAGCGGGGCTATTTCGGCTGTAGGTCAGATAGGGAGTGTATTGATTGATGCGGCGACCGGCGCTGAAATACATCGCATTAAGTTTGGTGGTCGATTTTCCTTGCATCCACTCGGATATGGCGAACCAGTCGCCAGTATCATAACTTGCCCCAATGGACAAATCGGAGTCTGGAATCCAAGCTCCGGTTACGCCCGTCAAATCGCTATGGTAAGACGACTCGCGCTCCTGGTAGCCAACGCGGAGTGTTGCCGGGCCATACTCAAGCTTATCGAAAATTCCCCGCAGGTTTTTTGAGGTCGATGTGCTGATCGGGCGGTCGGTTTTGCTACTGCCGTAAATCATCCTGATGGAATTCATCGCCTCCCCAATTTCAAAGCGGCACGAGGCATCCAGGCCGTCGCTGTTCGTCATGGGCAGTTGGCGGTATAGGTCAACCGGCGGATGTATCCATGGAAAGCTATAGCCGATTTCCCGACTGTCGGAGTATAGAAAAGTAGGCAAGGCTATGCGCCCCACGCGGATATAGGCATCCGGAGTGAATGAATATTTTATATTGGCCCATTCGACGCCGGGCTGGTAATTGCTGTCGGCCTCATATTCCGACACCACCTGAAGTACGGCTGAGATTTTAGGCGTGAAATTGGCCGACATCTGCACCCCGATCCGGCTGTCATTACCTGCCGCCCAATCGCTGTTAAGGCCCGGCCCTTTGGGAAAGGTTCCGTCCGGGACGTAATCCCCCAAACCCTGGCTGGAATGGGATACGCCCAGCGTGCCGAATCCGCCAAGCTTGAACATCGGCTTGCTTGTTGCGACAGCATTCTCAGCATCGGTCCCGAGTTCTGCGTTGCCCCCATCAATCCCGATAGTGGCCTGATCTTTTTCGGCAGCTTCTGCAACGGGAATGCATGTGGCAAGGGCAAAAAGGGCAATGAGTTTAAAGATTGAGGTCATGACGTCCTGCTTCACAGGTTTGATTGGAGATCAACATGGCTGAATAAGTCATTCATTTGCTGGTGGACGCGTATCGTTGATAAGTGACGGGTTTGGCACTGGAACCAGTGGTGATTTTAATCGGAATCCACAAGGAAGGCGAGGATGCCCAGCGGGTCGTCGATGCGACCATCGGCGCCCCAGGTTTCTGGACGGTCTGCCGCACCGAGGTAGCCATAGCCGGCGATCAGGGCGAACATGCCGGCGGCGCGCGCCGCCTCGATGTCGCGCTCGGCATCGCCCACGTACAGGCAGGATTGCGGCGCTACGCCGATCTCGCGGGCAGCGCACAGCAGCGGCTCGGGGTGCGGCTTGGGGTGGGAGCAGGTGTCGCCGCTGACCACGCTGGCGGCGCGCCCGATCAGCCCGAGCTGCTCCAGCAGCGGGTTGGTGAAGCGTGCCGGTTTGTTGGTGACCACCCCCCAGGCGATGCCTTTGCCTTCGAGCTCGTCCAGGAGTTCGGCCATGCCTGGGAAAAGGGTGGTGTGCAGGCACAGGTTGGCGGTGTAAAGCGCCAGGTATTCCTCGCGCATGGGCGCAAAGCGCGCATCTTGCGGCGTCAGGCCGAAGCCGATGTCGAACAGGCCGACGGTGCCGTGCGAGGCGTAGGGGCGGATGATGTCCTGCGGCAATGGCGGTAAGCCGTGCCGTTCTCGCTGTAGGTTGAGGGCGTGGCCGAGGTCGGGCGCGGTATCGGCCAGCGTGCCGTCGAGGTCGAACAGAACTGCTTGCATTATTCGGGTATCCGTCATGGAATGGGTCAGCGGGATTTTGGCCAACGGCTCGGACTGCGAGCATCATGCAACACCGCCAACACATGTCAGTAGTGTCCGGTTAAATTGAGTCACGCAGGCTGCAAAGCCAATATCGATGCGGGTTTTGAACGATCAATGGGTGTCCACGATTTGAATTTTAGCTTGAACATTTGCGATCCTTCCGGTTTTGGC
>JAJXTJ010000051.1 GCA_021783895.1 Pseudomonadota bacterium
CGCCATCATCCCGGCCAACATCAACCATCCCGAACTCGAGCCGGTGATCATCGGCCGCAACTTCCTCACCAAGATCAACGCCAACATCGGCAATTCGGCGTTGGCCTCGTCGATCCACGACGAAGTGGAAAAAATGGTGTGTGGTATCCGCTGGGGCGCTGACACGGTGATGGACCTGTCCACCGGCAAGAACATCCACGAAACGCGCGAATGGATCATCCGCAACAGCCCGGTGCCCATCGGCACGGTGCCGATTTACCAGGCGCTGGAAAAGGTCGACGGCAAAGCGGAAGACCTGACCTGGGAAATCTTCCGCGACACCCTGATCGAACAGGCCGAGCAGGGCGTGGACTACTTCACCATCCACGCCGGGGTGCGGCTCGCCTACGTGCCGATGACCGCCAAGCGCATGACCGGCATCGTTTCGCGCGGCGGCTCCATCCTCGCCAAGTGGTGCCTGGCGCACCATCAGGAGAACTTCCTCTACACCCATTTCGAGGAAACCTGCGAGATCATGAAGGCCTACGACGTGGCCTTCAGCCTTGGCGACGGCCTGCGTCCCGGCTCCTTGTACGACGCCAACGACGCAGCCCAATTCGCCGAGCTGGAAACTCTGGGCGAGCTGACCCACATCGCCTGGAAACACGACGTGCAGACCATCATCGAAGGCCCCGGCCACGTGCCGATGCACATGATCAAGGAGAACATGGATCTGCAACTGAAACACTGCGCCGAAGCGCCGTTCTACACTCTCGGCCCGCTGGTCACCGACATCGCCCCCGGCTACGACCACATCACCTCCGGCATCGGCGCCGCCATGATCGGCTGGTACGGCTGCGCCATGCTGTGCTACGTCACGCCGAAAGAGCATTTGGGCCTGCCGGACAAGGAGGACGTGCGCGTCGGCATCATCACCTACAAGATCGCCGCCCACGCCGCCGATCTCGCCAAGGGCCACCCCGGTGCGCAGATCCGCGACAACGCCCTGTCCAAGGCCCGCTTCGAGTTTCGTTGGGAAGACCAGTTCAACCTCGGCCTCGACCCGGACAAGGCCAAGGAATTCCACGACGAAACCCTGCCCAAGGATTCCGCCAAGGTCGCCCACTTCTGCTCGATGTGCGGCCCGCAGTTCTGCTCCATGAAAATCACCCAGGACGTGCGCGACTACGCGGCGGCGCAAGGGGTTGCGGAAAACGAGGCGCTGGAAAAGGGGATGCAGGAAAAGGCGGTGGAATTCGTCATGCAGGGCGCGGAGATTTACCGCAAGGCTTGATTTATGGTGCTGAACGTTTCGAAGTCAAAACGTACAATGCGGCAGTCATGAAAAAAATGACCGTCACCGCTTTGCGGCAAAACCTGTTCAACGTGATCGACCATGTGCTCGCCACCGGCGAGCCGGTTGAGATCGAGCGCCACGGCAAGCGCTTGTTGCTGGTGCCGGAGCAGGGTGGCAGCAAGCTGGCGCGCCTGAAGAAGCGCTCTCTCATCACGGGTGACGTCGCTTCCCTGCCCGACGAAAAGGTCTGGGAAAGGGACGAAAACACCGCCCGCGCCTGACCTTTCTCGATACCCACATCGTCTGCTGGCTGTTTGAAGCCCGTCTCGACCTGTTCTCAAAGGAAAGCCTCGCCGCCATCGAAACCGGCATCCTGCGCGTTTCGCCGATGGCCGCGCTGGCCGAGGACATCGACTTGCGCATGAATGAAACCCCGTTCGCCGATATCGTGGCGCAAGCGCAAAGCCTGGACTGGACCCGCGACCCCTTCGACCGCTTGGTCGTCGCCGAAACGCTGGCGACCGGCGGGTTGCTGGTGACGCGCGACGAAAAAATCCGTACCCATGCCGCCTGTGCGGTGTGGTGAGTTCAGAGAAAATAGCCTGAAACGCAGCCTTGCGTTGGTTTTCACAGATTCAGCCCAACCTGCGCGAGCTGCGATTATTTGAGCGATTTGAAGGATCACTATCGACTCGAAGGCGACGGTCAGAGTCTTAAAAACCGGACTTCCAACGCAAAGCTAAGGGGCGCGCCGAAGGCGCGTCCCAGCGACCGGAGGGAGCGAACTTGAGCGCAGGGTTGGGCATCATCATTACATCCCGCATTCCCACCAATCTTTGAGCATCGTCTTTGGGGTTGATGCATTGACGCACCCCTTGACGCACACAAACTTAGATTCATATGAACAATCATTCTTGGGGTTTGGAATTATTTTATAAGTTGTGCCAGCAAGAGGCGAGCTTCCAGATGACGAACATGAAAATGTGACCCGCACGCCACTTCGTTCCACGAAATCGCACTTTTGTCTTTCGTACGTTTCAACCTTTTGCCCCAAGCTCACAAAAACATCATAGTACGAGTAGCTTTCTGGTTTAGGTACAAATCCCGGCCCCTTGGGATTCGGTACATAATCGTCATCAGTTAACTGTGATGGTCCGACGATTATTTCCGCCCCCTGAGTGTTCTTTCCACTAAGATTAGACCAGCCATCAGCATGCACTACACATGCGTGTAGCAAAATCATGAGGACTGCAACTGTCTTCACTTTCATTTCGTAACTCCTTTTCATGACGCCCAACTTTGTTATCGGGAGACAGTTTTGCTGCATAACTCCGGCGCCTGCTCCCTAACTCGGCGTCATTCATTGCGTTGAAAGCAGCTTGGAGCATAGCTTTTCGGCAACTATGCTGTATTTTTATCCAGTATTAAATTATCGTGAAAAGCAGCACAACTAAATATTGACGGTAGCATACACTTTGAGCGCCTCACTGTCTGCTTTGTAGAAACTTTTTCAATGGCTGGTTGTGGTACACAAGCGCCGGCCAAGAGAATTCAAAATATTTAAACATCATTGTTCATCCCTCGAAGAAAGGCAACCGCTGTGCCAATAATATCGGGCACTCGATGTGCCCCTGCCACTTTGCACCGGGCAACTGGTAAAATCATGGGAATTTCATAGCCCGCCGTTTCCAGGCCGCAAGGACATTCAACCGCCGATGAACCCCGCCCAAAATTACACCCGCGCCGACATTACCCGCTGGCTTGGCCGTGGCGAAGTCCTGAAGGGGCAATATCTGCTGGACGATGTCAGCCGCCTCCAGATTCAGCCCAACCGTATCACAGCCCTGGTTCAAGGCTCGATGCCGCGGCCCTATTCGGTCTGGGTGCAGTTTTTTGCCCGTGCCGCAGCTAGCACGTATATCCAGTCCCAATGCTCCTGCCCGGTCGGCCAGAACTGCAAGCACGTCGCCGCGACGCTGCTCGCCGCCCTGGATCATGTCGCCGAATCCAGCCGGGTCAACCCCGACGTGCTGGACTGGCTGGAAGACTTCCACCAGTCGATGTCGACGGTCAAAAGGAAAAAACCCGCCAAGCCGGCGAAGAAGACCGAATTCCTGTTGTACCTGCTGGGCAAAAAACCGTATGCCCACGCCTACGGCATCGCCATGCTGAAAGGCCGCGTCGGCATCGATGGCAACCCGGAAGGCGAGGACTGGGGCAATGTGGAGCGCGCCCTGCTCCAGCCGCCCAAATACGTGGATGACGAAGACCTTGTCATCCTGCGCCTGCTGTGGGCGCAGCGGAGCAGGCACGACTATGACATGCCCTTTCCGCTGGCCGGCAAGCATGGCGAGGAAATCCTGGTCCGCCTGCTGGCTAGCCAGCGCTTCTTTTTTCACCAGCCGGCGGGCCGGCAATGGCAATCCGGCAGGGTGCTGCACCCGCTGCATGGCGGGGAACCCCGTCCGGGGCGGCTGGAGTGGCGCATCGACGAAACCGGTATGCTCGCGCCCCGTATCCTGGCCACGCCAGCCGCCGCCGTCACGCTGCCGCTGGACAGCCTGTGGTATGTCGATCCCGCCGCCGGCCAGGTGGGCAGGCTGGAAACGGCCTATTCCGGCGCCGAGGTGGCGCTGCTGTTGACCATGCCGCCCCTGGCTCCGGCGGACATCCCCGTCGTCGCCGGCGCATTGCGCGATCTGGCGCCCGACCTGCCGCCTCCCGCCACGGACATCGAGCTGCGCACCGTCGATACGCAACCCGTGCCGGTGCTGACTCTGGGCACTTCGCCGACGATCTGGATGAACGATTATCGCCGCTACGGTCGTGGCAGCCGCCCGCTCGATTATGTCGCGCCCTCTTTCCGCTATGACGAATTCACTGTGGAAATTGACGACCTGGCAGAATTCATCGTTGCGCCGGATGGCGAAACGGTGCGGATCAAGCGCCAACCGGAGGCCGAGTCGCTGGCGCTCAAGGCCCTGGAAACGCACGGACTGGCCAAAATACCGATGCACCTTTTTTCATACGGTCGCGGTATTTCACAACGACTTTACGCCTTGGAAAGCGAGGAAGCCTGGCCGGGATTCATGGCGTCCACGGTTCCCGAATTGCGCGCTGCCGGCTGGGAGGTGGTCATTCCTACCGGCTTCCGCCATCACCTGCTCGAAATTTCGTCCTGGGAAGCCGACTTCGGCGAGGACGAAAGCGGCTGGTTCAAACTGGACATGGGCATCGTGGTGGAAGGCCAGCGCGTGCCGCTGGCGCCGCTGCTTTATGAATTGTTTCACCGCGACCCGCGCTGGCTCGACGCCGGCTTGCTGAAGCAGATGAGCGGCAACGAAAAAGTCGAACTGATATTGCCCAACGGGGCGCGGGTCGGGGTTCCCGCCGAGCGCATCAAGCCCCTGGCGCACATCCTGATCGATCTGTTCGACGCCCGGCCCGAAGGCGCGTTGCGCCTGTCCAGGCTGGATGCGCCCCGCTTGGCGGAGCTGTCCGACATGAAACGCTGGCAGTTCAAGGGCGCCGAGTCGGTACAGCGGCTGGCGGACAAGCTCAGGCACGCCGACGGCATCCAGCCCGCCGCGCCGCCCGCCGGGCTGGGGCTGGAACTGCGCCCGTACCAGTTGGAAGGGCTGGCCTGGCTGCAATACCTGCGCGAACAGGAACTGGCCGGCATCCTCGCCGACGACATGGGGCTGGGCAAAACCGCCCAGGCTCTGGCCCACCTACTGCTGGAAAAAGAAGCGGGACGCCTCGACCGCCCGGCGCTGGTGGTGCTGCCGACCTCGCTGATCTTCAACTGGAAGCGCGAGGCGGAACGCTTCGCCCCCGATCTCAGGATACTGTCGCTGCACGGCAAGGATAGAGCCGAGCGTTTTCCCCTCATTCTCGAACACGATGTCGTGCTCACCACCTACCCCCTGCTGTGGCGCGACGAGGAAGCCATCGCCGCCCACGAATATCACCTGCTGATTCTCGATGAAGCGCAGACCGTCAAGAATGCCGCCAGCCAGGCCGCCCAGGTGGTGCGCAAGATCAAGGCGCGCCATCGCCTGTGCCTGACCGGCACGCCGCTGGAAAACCATCTGGGCGAACTGTGGGCGCAGTTCGATTTTCTTCTGCCCGGCTTTCTCGGCGACGCCAGGGGCTTCACCAAAACCTGGCGCACCCCGGTGGAAAAACATGGCGATGCGCTGCGCCGCGACCTGCTGGCCAGACGGGTCAAACCCTTCATCCTGCGCCGTCGCAAGCAGGATGTGGCCAAGGAACTGCCGCCCAAAACCATCATCGTGCGCAGCGTGGAGCTGGAAGCCGGCCAGCGCGACCTTTACGAAACCGTGCGCAGCGCCATGGACCAGCGGGTGCGCGAGGAAATCGCCGCGCGCGGCTTCGCCCGCAGCCAGATCGTCATCCTCGACGCCCTGCTCAAGCTGCGCCAGGTGTGCTGCGACCCGCGCCTGCTGAAGAGCGAGGGGGCGAAAAAGGTGAAGGAGCGCGCCAAGCTCGACCTGCTGATGGGGATGCTGCCGGAACTGGTGGACGAGGGCCGCCGCGTGCTGCTGTTCTCCCAGTTCACCTCGATGCTCGACCTGATTATCCCGGAACTCGCGCGCCACAAGCTGGATTACGTCATGCTTACCGGCGATACCCAGGACCGGGAAGGCGTGATCCGCCGCTTTCAGGACGGCGAGGTGCCGATCTTCCTGATCAGCCTCAAGGCCGGCGGCGTGGGCCTGAACCTCACCGCCGCCGACACCGTGATCCACTACGACCCGTGGTGGAACCCGGCGGTGGAAAACCAGGCCACCGACCGCGCCCACCGTATCGGCCAGACCAAGAACGTGTTCGTCTACAAGCTGGTAGTGGCCGGCAGCATCGAGGAAAAAATCCTCGCCCTGCAGGAAAAGAAAGCCGCACTGGCCGCCGGCATTCTGTCCGAGGACGCCAGCGGGCTGGCCAAGTTCGGCGAAGCCGATCTAGCCGCCCTGTTGGCGCCGCTGCCGACCGAGGTTAAGAAAGGGTGAGCACGTCCACGGGTGGTGCCCCCCTCTCCTATTTCCATAGATTTCATGCCCCGCGCCGGAACAAGGGCGACGGCTTCCGTTATAATGCCGAATCTCATCGTTCGGAAACCTGCATGGACACCCTGCTACTTCTCAAAGCGCTGACCCTCGGCATCGTCGAGGGCCTCACCGAATTCCTGCCGGTTTCCAGTACCGGTCACTTGATCCTGGCGGGCGACCTGCTCAATTTCAACGACGACAAGGGCAAGATATTTGAAATTGTCATCCAGTTCGCGGCGATCCTCGCGGTGTGCTGGGAATTCCGCGCCCGGCTGTTTGACGTTGCCGCTGGCCTGCGGGCGGGCAAGGAAAATGCGCGACGCTTCGTGCTCAACCAGGCTGTCGCCTTCATGCCCGCAGCCGTGCTCGGCCTGCTGTTCGCCAGCAAGATCAAGCAATACCTGTTCAGGCCGGTGCCGGTAGCGCTGGCCTTCATCATCGGGGGGCTGCTGATTTTGTGGGCGGAGCGGCGCAAGCATGTCATCCGCGTTGGGCGCGTCGACGACATGGGCTGGCGCGATGCGCTGAAGGTCGGGCTGGCGCAGTCGCTGGCGCTGATTCCCGGCACTTCGCGTTCCGGTGCAACCATCATTGGGGGATTGTTTTTCGGCCTGTCACGCCAGGCGGCTACCGAATTTTCCTTCTTCCTGGCCATTCCCACCCTGTTCGCGGCCACGGCTTACGAGCTGGTCAAATACCGCCACCTGCTGAACGCAGATGACTTGGGGATATTTGCGGTGGGCAGCGCGGCGGCGTTTGTCAGCGCTTTTTTCGCTGTGAAGGGGTTGCTGCGCTACATCAGCCGCCACGACTTTTCCGCCTTCGCATGGTACCGCATCGGCTTCGGCATCATCGTGCTGCTGACCGCCTACACAGGCGCGGTCAACTGGTCGGTCAGCTAATTCCAAGTAGAATTCAAACAAATAATCCTGAAAAACTTATTCCAATTACAGATAAAAACAGTAATAATATAGCCATGAAATTACTGGAGAATGATC
>JAJXTJ010000052.1 GCA_021783895.1 Pseudomonadota bacterium
TCCGGCCACTACACGCTGGACGCCTGCGTCACCGACCAGTTCGAGCAGCAGGTGCGCGTGCTGTGCGGCCTGCCGCTCGGCGACACCCGGCTGCTGTCGCCGGTGGTCATGGTCAACATCCTCGGCGACCGCTGGCACGACGGCGGCCCCCACTGGGGTGCGCTGCTGGCGCATCCGAATATCAAGCTGCACCTGTACGGCAAGGAAGCCGCGCGGCCGGGACGCAAGATGGGCCACTTCAACGTGCTTGACGCCGACCTGCCCAGAGCGCTGGTGCTGGCGGCACGGATGCGTGATGGCCTTTAGCCTGCCGTTTCGGGCACACCTTGCAGCACTGCTTGCGGCGGCATCGTTCACCGCCACAGCCGATTCCACCGACCCCCTGCCCCGGCTTGAACTCCATGCCGGCGCACATACCTTCAATGTCGAAGTCGCCCTCACCCAGCAGCAGCAGGCACTGGGCCTGATGGGGCGCACCCGCCTCGACGACAACGCCGGCATGCTGTTCGTCTTCGAGCAGAATGCCCAGCGCTGCTTCTGGATGAAGAACACCCTGATTCCGCTGTCGATCGCCTTCCTGGCCGACGACGGCCGCATCGTCAACATCACCGACATGCAGCCGCAAACGCAGGATCTCCACTGCTCGCAAGTGCCTGTCCGCCACGCACTCGAAGTGAAACAGGGCGGGTTCCGCAGCAAAGGCATCCAGCCAGGCATGCGGATCACCGGCGGGCCGTTTGGGTTGCGCAGCGAATAACGCACCTCTGCAATCCCCTATCGGCCCGAAGTCGCGCCCCCTACAATCGGGGCCACGCATGAAACCCACCGACCTTCAGCTTCTCCTCAGTTACGCCGCGCCCTACCGCGCTGCGCTTGCCCTCTGCGCTTTGCTGATGCTGGCCGAAAGCGGGATGGCGCTGGCGGTGCCGTGGCTGGGCGGGCGTCTGGCCGGAAGCCTGCTGGCGGACGCCGCCTCGACGGCTGTCACCGGTCCGATCCTGCTTGCGCTGCTGGCCCTGTTCGCGCTGCAGGCGCTGCTCAAGTTCGGCAACAGCTTCCTGTTAAGCCGCAGCGCCGAACACATCCTGGCCGACCTGCGCATCCGCCTTTACGACCACCTGCAGGCGCTGCCGCTGAGCTTCTATCACCAGCGCCGCCAGGGCGAGATCCTGGCCCTGCTCACCGAAGACGTCGCCCGCCTCAGCGGCTTCATCAGCGGCACCCTGCTCAGCGTCATCCCGCTGCTGCTCACCGTCGCCGGCGCGGTGCTGCTGATGTTCCGCATCGACGCGCGGCTGGCGCTCTTCGTCACCCTGCTGGTGCCGCTGTTTTATATCCTGCTCAAAATCCTCGGCCGCCGCCTGCGTCCGCTTGCCGGGCAGCTGCAGGACGCGCACGCCGAAGCCATCGCCACCGCCGATGAAAACCTCGGCATGCTGCCGGCGATCAAGACCTTCACCCGCGAGGTGCAGGAATCCGAACGCTACCGCCAGCAGATTCACCGCATCCTGCATCTCAGCGCCGAGCAGCGGCGCATCCATGCCGCGCTGGGGCCAATCCTGCAGTTTCTGGCTGCCGCCGGCATGGTGTTCGTGCTGTGGGTGATGAGCGAGCAGATGACCGCCCGCTCGCCGGCCGAGATGGTCAGTTTCCTGCTCTACGCCGCGCTGCTGACCCGCCCCGTCAGCGCCCTGGCCGACGTCTACGGCCAGACCCAGCAGGCTCGTGGCGCCCTGCAGCGGCTGAAATCCGTGCTCACCGAATCGCCCGAGCCCATCGCGCAGGCAGGCCACGCCCTCACCGGCGTTCACGGTGAAATCGAATTCCGCGACGTCGTCTTCGCCTACCCCGGACGCAAGCCCGTGCTGGACCATTTCAATCTGAACATTAAGGCCGGCGAAACCATCGCCATCACCGGCGAAAACGGCGCCGGCAAAAGCACACTCGCCCACCTGCTGATGCGCCTGCACGAACCCGACGCCGGGCAGATCCTGATCGACGGCACCGACATCGCGGGCGTCAGCCTCGCCAGCCTGCGCGGCCAGATCGGCGTCGTGCCGCAGCACGTGCTGCTGTTCAACGGCAGCGTGCGCGACAACATCGGCTACGGCTTACACGATGCCGACACGGCCGCCACCGAACACGCCGCCCGGCTGGCCCAGGCGCACGAATTCATCGAGAAGCTGCCGGACGGCTACGACACCCTGATCGGCGACCAAGGCGTGCGCCTGTCCGGCGGCCAGCGCCAGCGCATCGCCTTGGCCCGCGCCCTGCTCAAGGATCCGCCCATCCTCATCCTCGACGAAGCCACCGCCATGTTCGACCCCGAAGGCGAAAAGCGCTTCATCGAGGAATGCCGCGCCACGCTGGGCAGCCGCACCGTGCTGCTGATCACCCACCGCCCAGCGAGCCTGGAACTGGCGGACCGGATCGTTGAGTGGCAGAAGGGATAAGCAGCCCAACGCTCGACCGATCCTGCCTTTGCCGGCGTGCTGGCGCGCTGGCTTGATGACCTGGTCAACTTGTACGGCGATCGCATCCTGCCTGTCACGCCCGCCATCGCCCGCCGCTGGGGCAGCCTGTCTGCCAGGATCGGAAACGACAGTGCCGCCCTGCTGGTCGCGGCAACAGCGATTACGCATGGACTTCAAGTGGCGACCAGAAACATTCGCCACTTCACGCCCACGGGAGTTGAAGTCGTCAATCCATTCGAACACGGCTAACCGCCCCACCCCGCACCATGCTGCGCCTCCCCCGAAAACTCGCCCAGTTCCGCGCCCTCTCAAGCCGGGATCGCCGCATCTTCCTCTCCGCGATGGCGCTGCTGCCGCTGTTCTGGATCGGCCTGCGCGTACTCGGGCTGCAGCGCCTGCAAACCTGGCTGCAACGCAACCCCCTCCCTGTAGCGGCCACCCTTCCAACCGACGAGTTGCGGCACCTGGGCGTACTCATCAACAGCGCCGCCCATCATGCCCTCGGCCCCGCCAACTGCCTCACCCGTTCGCTGTATCTCTGGTGGCTGCTGCAACGCAAGGGCGTCCCTAGCCAGTTGCGCATCGGCGTGCGCCTGACCGGAGACGTGCTCGAAGCCCATGCCTGGGTCGAGCACGCCGGCATCCCCATCAACGACCGGCACGACGTGAGCGCAACCTTCGCCGCGTTCACCGAGCCCGTGTCGCCCAAATTCTTCTCCACCCCATGAGCGGCATCGCCGGCATCATCCATTTCGACGGCGCCCCGGTTCAACCGGGACAGGTCGAGAAGATGACCGCTGCCATGGCCTACCGCGGGCCGGACGGAATCAATCATTGGGTCAGGGGCAATGTCGCCCTCGGCCAGTGCATGCTGCGCACCACGCCCGAATCGCTCGAAGAAACCCAACCGTTGACCAACGAGGACGCCAGCCTGGTGCTCGTCATGGACGGCCGGGTGGACAACTGGGAGGCGCTTCGCAAGGAACTGCTCGGGCGCGGCACGGTGCTCAGAACCCGCGCCGATGCCGAACTGGTGCTGCGAGCCTACGAAACCTGGGGCCGCGAATGCCTGGCGCACATCGATGGCGACTTCGCCCTGGTGATCTGGGATGCCCAGCAGAAACAGGCTTTTTGCGCCCGCGACCGCATGGGAAACAAGCCCTTTCATTACCACTGGGACGGCAAAACCCTTGCCTTTGCTTCCGATCTTCACCCGATCCTTGCCATGCCCTGGGTCAGCGAAGAACCCAACGAAGACATGCTGGCCGAATACCTGGCATTCGAATGGTATTCACGTGATGAAACGCTGTGGAACGGAATCCTGCGCCTGGTGGCGGCACACCGTATGGAAGTTCGACATGGCCTCGCCCACCCGGAGCAATACTGGGACCCCTACCCAACGGAAGCGCTGCCTTACACAAAGGACGCGGATTACGTTGAACACTATCGGGAGTTATTTGGTGATGCAGTCCGGCGCACGTCGCGATCGCATCGTCCTCTCGCCATCCAGGTTAGCGGAGGACTCGACTCCTCTGCTGTTTTTTCCATGGCGGAACACCTTCGCCGGTCAGGCAGATTATGCGCACCGGATATAGATGGATACACATTTGCCTTTAATGACGACAGCGAGGCAAACGAAATTGCTTATGCGCGAGCAGTTGGTGAATATTTCGGCACCCGGATTCATGAAATACCGCCATCACTTCCACCCCTTTCATGGTACGAGGA
Organism: Pseudomonadota bacterium; assembly: GCA_021783895.1. The sequence goes on from JAJXTJ010000052.1 coordinate 4,203, forward strand.
ACGCGCGCGGCAATACCATGAATTCCCCGGTTATCCCAACGGAGTGATGTGTGTGGGCCTCATGCACGAGGCTTCTGTAAAGGGTGCCCGTGTAATGCTTACTGGCCAGGGAGGTGACCAGTGGCTGCAAGGGTCAAGGCTTTACTACGCAGAAGAACTGGTAAACCGACATTGGCACTCCCTTAAGGAATGCTTCATGGCGGATGTCAGCGTTTACGGGGCCGGGAATGCGATCAACTGGTTTATGAGACAGGGACTGTTCCAGATTTTGCCGATCAAATTGCAAAGTGTCGTACGACAAACGATACGGTTTGGCAGAAGCGGGGCTGACCGGGTGCCTTATTGGCTTTCGAAAAAGCTGCAGGAAAAAATCAGGCTACGTCGTGAGATGCACCGACACAACAACGCCAAGAATTTACATAACCACAGCCAGAGACGTCTGATCGAAATTCTGTACGACCCGTTAGTCACTTATGTCATGGAAAAATTCGAACACGAAAGCAGCCTGGCAGGGCTCGAGCTTCGGCACCCATTCTTTGACCGGGCGATTGTCCAGCATGCATTCTCTACGCCTGACCGAATGAGACTGCGAGGGGATACGGCGAAATATATTCACATCCAGGCTTTGCAACGCATCATGCCGCCCAAGATCCTCAACAGAAGAGATCGGGCTTACTTTTCAAGCGCCTTTCATAATCGGCTGAATTGCATGAAGGATATCCTGAGCGAAACCCTTCCAGCAGAGCATCCGGACTGGTTTTCGGCAGAGGGGATGGCACAACTGTTCAACTCTTACCGCAACGATCCAGGAGAGGGGAGACGAATGTGGCCTTTATGGAGCGCCTTTGGGTGCGCCAAGGTCTTAGAAAATCTAAAATTGAAAGTATGATTATCAAAAAATAGCCAACTTTGATATTGTTTTCTTAAATAACTAACGGAGTTACTTTTGATGAGCAGCCAGCACACAAATCCAGAAACCGCCTTGAAAGAGAAGCCTGTTACGGTAAAGGCGCCTTACGTGAGCCCTGTATTGCAGGTGTATGGTTCGGTAAGCAAATTGACCATGAACGTTGGAACGGTCCAAGGCGACTCAGGACCGCTATCCATGATTACGGGTCCTAGCGAACCTGCCATCAAGGAAAACATCATCCGGGTCGGGGATCACCCGCTGGGTATTGGCCTATATTTGTTCGATTACAAGCCGGAATACCGTGAAGAGTGGGGCCACGGTCGGCAGTTCGGTGTGATGGCTGACGAAGTTGAAGACGTCATGCCAGAAGCCATATCCTTACATGCTGACGGATACAGGCTTGTCAACTACACGATGCTTGGTGTTAGCCGTCGCATTCAATAAGCCCGGCAGGGTAGTAGGGTGGTATCCGACTTATGCTGGATGAGCACTTGGGCTATGTTGCTGATGCAGTCCGGCTTGACCGGTACAAGGCAGCCATAGCCAAAGCCGTTTCCCCCGGCGACACCGTTGCCGACCTGGGGTGCGGCTCAGGTGTACTAGGCATGCTATGCCTGCAGGCCGGTGCCGGTCATGTTTATGCCGTTGATGACAGCGCCATGATCGAAATCGCACGGGATACCCTGATGCGCGCCGGCCATGGCGTGCACACCACCTTCATCCACGGCAAGTCCAGCCAGATAGATCTGCCCGAACGCGTTGACGCGGTGATCTGCGACCATGTTGGTTATTTCGGTTTCGATTACCGCGTCATCGAATTTCTTGAAGATGCAAGGCGGCGTTTTCTCAAACCCGCCGGCACGCTCATCCCCTCCCGGATCCTGCCCCATATCGCCGCCGTTGGCTCGCAAAAATGCAGTGAGCTCGTGAATAGCTGGCAAGCCGAAAAAATCCCGGCCGAGTTTCACTGGCTGCGCGAGTATTCGGTCAACACCAAGCATGCGGTCAAGCTGGAAAAAACAGACGTGCTGAGCGCACCTGCCGTTCTGGGCGAAATCGATCTCCATGCGGACAACCCGGCGTTTTTCTCCTGGAGCACGGAACTGCACATCCAGCGCGATGACGTCATGCACGGCCTGGCCGGTTGGTTCGAGTGCGAACTGGCCGAAGATGTGTGGATGACCAATTCGCCCCTAGCGGAAAAGCCCATCCACCGCCCCCAGGTTTTTCTGCCTATCAACGAAGTCGTGCCGGTCAAAGCAGGCGACGTGATCCAGGTCACCGTCATGGCGCGTCCGTCTGAACACTTGATCGCTTGGAACGTGTTCTTTCCGGAAACAGGGAGGCGCTTCAATCATTCAACCTGGCAGGGCATGATGTTGTCACCCGAGAACTTGATCCGGGGCAACCCAGATCGTGTCCCGCATTTGAGCCGCGAAGGTCAGGCCCGTTTGATAGTGCTAGCTTACTGCGACGGAAAAAATACCGCCCAGGAAGTCGAACAAGCCGTCTTGCGCGACCATCCCGGATTGTTTCCATCGCCAGCTGAAATTTCGGATTTCATTTTGCGTGTACTCGGTCGGGATACCGAATAGTGTCCAATTTGAGCCTCGAACCCGCGCAGCCGCAAGCGGCCCGGAATGAAGAACCCTTTCACCAATGGACCTTTCCAGGCGGCATTGTGTGGACGCAGTTCTACCGTACCCAATCCGGCTACCTGCTGCGCTTCCCCGACCTGGCTGATTTCGAACTTTCCGCCGATGCCTCTGCCGTCTATTGCCGCCCCGCGCCGGGCATCTCTCAAGACACCGTCCAGCATCTTTACCTGAACCAGATACTGCCCCTGGCTTTGAGCAAACAGGGCAAGCTGGTCTTTCACGCCAGCGCGGTCGAGATCGGCGGCGCGGCAGTTGCGTTCATGGGCGCATCCGGCAAGGGAAAATCGACCCTGGCTGCAAGTTTCGCCACCAGCGGATTCCGCTTCCTCACCGACGACGGGCTGATGCTCGAAGCCAACGGCAGCGGCTATCAGGTCATACCCAGCCACCCCTCCATCCGTTTGTGGCTGGACAGCAAAACGGCGCTTATAGCGCCCGACACCCCCACCGCGCCCGCGCTGGAATTCACCTCCAAATCGCGCTTTCTGGCAGGCGACCGCATCGCGTTCTGCGACGCGCCCCAGCCTTTGAGGCGGGCGTACTTCCTAGGCGA
>JAJXTJ010000053.1 GCA_021783895.1 Pseudomonadota bacterium
TGGCCTACCACCTGTTGCAGCGCGACCAGAAAGGCGCAATGAAACTGGCCGGCGCGCTGACGCATGCTCTCGACACCATCCGCCATTGCCGGCTGTGCAACAGTTTTACCGAGGAGGAAGTCTGTTCTCTCTGCCGCTCGGAGCGGCGTGACGTCTCCTTGCTGTGCGTTGTGGAAACGCCCGCCGACCTGATGATGATGGAGCAGACCCAGAGCTACCACGGTCTGTATTTCGTGTTGATGGGCCGGCTCAGCCCGCTAGACGGCATCGGCCCGAAGGAGATTCATCTCGACCGGTTGATCCAGCGCACCACTGATGGCGTGGTGAAAGAGGTGATACTGGCGACCAATTTCACCGTTGAGGGTGAGGCCACAGCGCATTACATCGGCGAAATCCTGCGCTCGCGCGGCGTAAAGGCCAGTCGCATAGCGCGCGGCCTGCCGGTTGGCGGCGAACTTGAACACGTGGACAGTGGCACTCTGGCGCAAGCCATCCTGGAGCGCCGCGAAGTTTGACAACCGCCTCGCAGCCTGTCTGGCTTCACGTTAGTTCATCCATAACTCGGAATTGCCGAGCAAGTTTGATCGCGTTTTTATTGTGTTTTTTCGTATCCCGCAATTGCAGGAGTGGCGGAGAGGGTGGGATTCGAACCCACGGTAGGTTTGAACCTACGCCTGATTTCGAGTCAGGTACATTCGACCACTCTGCCACCTCTCCGCAAGGGCTGCATTCTACCAGTTCAGGGAAGATAGTTGAACCTGAAACATGGACAAAATCGCCAAAGCAGGTCAAACTTTTGACATGCGCCTGTTTATTCCGCTGATCCTATTACTGGGGATGGGGTCGTGCAGCACTCCAGAAACCCCTATCCCACCGGTTCAGGAAAGCCACGAATTGGTGGTCCTGACCCGCAACAGCCCCACTACCTATTACGAGGATGCGCAGGGCAATTATGCCGGACTGGAATACGACCTGGCCAACCTGTTCGCCAAGGAGATCGGCGTCAATGTCCGGTTCGTCGTCGCTTCCGATTTCAACAAAATCATCCCCGCCCTGGTCAAGAAGCAGGCACATCTAGCTGCCGCTGGGCTGACCATCACCCCTGAACGGGAAAAAGCCGTCCGCTTCGGCCCTGCCTATCAAACCGTTCAGCAGCAAATCGTTTACAACAGTCTCACCTTGAAGCCAGACGATATTGGGGATCTGATCGGAAAGAAAATCGAGGTTATCGCCGGCAGCAGCTATGCGGAAAGACTCAAACAGGCCAAGAAAATATTCCCGAAGTTGGAGTGGCGCGAAGTCACCGCCATGGGAATCGAGGATTTGCTGGGGAAAGTGGCGAATGGCGAGGTGGACTATTCCATCGCCGACTCCCATTTCGTTGCCATGACGCAGAATTTCTTTCCCGATCTGGGCGTTGCTTTCAATCTTGGCAAGCCGGAGCAATTGGCCTGGGCATTTCCGAAGGACGGCGATCCCGACCTGTTCGCCAAGGCTCAGAAATTCTTCACCCGCATCCAGAAAGACGGAACGCTGAGGCGCTTGCTCGATCGCTATTACGGTCACATCGAGCGGCTGAACCGCATCGACGTCGTGACCTTCCTGGAAAAAATGAACTCGACCCTGCCGGGCTACCGGAAACTGTTCCAGCAGTCGCAGGAAATCACCGATTCCGATTGGCGGCTGATTGCCGCCCTGGGCTATCAGGAATCTCACTGGGATCCCCTGGCCACCTCGCCGACTGGGGTGCGCGGCCTGATGATGCTGACCTCGGACACGGCCGACCAGTTGGGAGTCAATGACCGGCTCAATCCGAAGGAAAACATTCCTGCGGGCGCCATCTACTTTCTCACTTTGAAGGAAGCCTTGCCGGATCACATTCCCGAGCCCGACAAGACCTGGATAGCTCTGGCTGCCTACAACGTGGGGATGGGCCACCTGGAAGACGCGCGGATTCTGGCGCAACGGAATAAACTCAACCCAGACTCATGGGCCGACCTGAAGAAAGCCCTGCCGCTGCTGAGTAAAACCTCTTCCTACGCAGCCCTTAAACACGGTTACGCACGGGGCGGAGAGGCGGTGGTTTTCGTGGAAAACATCCGCAGCTATTACAACATCATGATGAAATTCGAGCAGCCCTACAAATCCCCGTATCCCACGCTGACTACCACTAAGAGCGCGCTCAGGCTTGCAGCTTTTCCATCCCGCCCAAATAACGATGTAAAGCGGAAGGAACAGTAACGCTGCCGTCGGCGTTCTGGTAATTCTCCAGGATCGCCACCAGCGTTCGTCCAACCGCCAGGCCGGAACCGTTGATGGTATGCGCCAGCTCCGGCTTGCTTTTCTCGTTGCGGTAGCGCGCCTGCATGCGACGCGCCTGGAAAGCCTCGAAATTGCTGCAAGATGAGATTTCCCGGTAAGCATTCTGCGCCGGCAGCCACACTTCCAGATCGTAAGTCTTGGCCGAGGAAAAGCCGATATCCCCGCGGCACAACGCCATCACCCGGTAGGGTAGTTCCAGCCTTTTAAGGATGGATTCAGCCTGACCGGTCAGTTCTTCCAACACTTCATAAGATTTCGAGGGGTGGGCGATCTGCACCAGTTCCACCTTGTCGAACTGGTGCTGGCGAATCATGCCGCGCGTGTCCCTGCCGTAGGAACCCGCTTCGGAGCGGAAGCACGGGGTGTGGGCGACAAATTTCAGTGGCAGGCTTTCCAGCGCGACGATCTCGTCGCGCACCAGGTTGGTGACCGGCACTTCGGCGGTGGGAATCAGGTACAGCTTCTCGGTTTCGTTTTTTTGCACCGCGAACAGGTCGGCCTCGAACTTGGGCAGTTGGCCGGTGCCGCGCATGGAGTCGGCATTCACCAGGTAGGGTACGTAAACCTCGGTATAGCCATGCTCCTGGGTATGCACATCGAGCATGAACTGAGCCAGTGCCCGGTGCAGCCGTGCGAGCGGGCCGCGCATCACCGAGAAGCGCGCCCCGCTGACTTTGGCGGCGGTGCCAAAATCCAGTTGGCCCAGCCCCTCGCCCACGTCCACGTGATCCTTAACCGGGAAATCGAAGCTGCGCGGCGTGCCTACCCTGCGCACTTCTACATTGTCATGCTCGGATTCGCCGACCGGCGTGGTCTCGTGAGGCAGGTTGGGGATGTGCAATAGCAGTTCATGTAATTTAGCCTGGATTCCCTCCAGACTCGATTCTGCAGCTTTCAGTTCGTCGCCCAGATTGGCTACTTCCGCCATGATGACACTGACATCTTCGCCTTTTGCCTTGGCCTGACCGATCTGCTTGGAAGTGGCATTGCGCTTCGCCTGCAACTCCTGGGTGCGGGTCTGGATGGTCTTGCGTTCGCCTTCCAAAGCCTGGAATGCTAACGTGTCCAGCGTGAAGCCGCGCGATGCCAGGGCTTTCGCCACCCCGTCCAGATCGTTGCGCAGCAGTTGAATATCCAGCATAACAAAACTCCACTCGGTAAAGATTGAGACATGTAGGGTGCACTATGCGCACCGATCCACGTCCAATTGGTGCGCGCGGCGCACCCTACATTTATTTCTTCTTCGCCTTCGCGTCCAGTTCTCGCAAATGCGCCAGCCGTTCGCCGATCTTGCCTTCCAGTCCGCGCGGCGTGGGCCGGTAGAACTCGACCCGCAGCATTTCTTCCGGGAAATAATCCTCTCCCGCCGCATACGCCTCCGGCTCGTCGTGGGCATAGCGGTAAGCGTGACCGTAGCCAAGCTCCTTCATCAATTTGGTCGGCGCATTGCGCAGGTGCAACGGCACCCCGCGGCTTTTGTCGTTTTTCACGAAGGCGCGGGCATTATTATACGCCACGTAGGCGGCATTGCTCTTGGGCGCCACCGCCATATACAGCACCGCTTGCGCCAGGGTCAGCTCGCCTTCCGGGCTGCCCAGCCGCTCGTAGGTTTCCACCGCGTCCAGCGCCAGTCTGAGCGCTCGGGGGTCGGCCAGGCCGATGTCCTCGGTCGCCATGCGGATGATGCGGCGGCCGAGATAAAGCGGGTCGGCGCCCCCGTCCAGCATGCGCACCAGCCAGTACAGCGCGGCATCGGGGTTGGAGCCGCGCACCGATTTATGCAGGGCGGAAATCTGGTCGTAAAATTCCTCTCCGCCCTTGTCGAAGCGCCTGCCGCTCCGGGCCAGGGCGTTTCTGACCAGCGCCTCGTCGATGAGCGTAACCTGGCCGGTTTCCGCCGCCGTCTTCATTTGCTCCAGCAAATTCAGCAGGCGCCGCGCATCGCCGTCCGCATAACCGATCAGCAGCGCTTTCGCCGCATCTTCAAATGCCAGGCCATGCAAGGCGATGCCCGTCGCCCGGTCGAGCAGCAAAGCCAGTTCCTGCTCGGTCAATGCCTGTAGCACATAAACTTGCGCGCGAGAAAGCAGCGCGCTGTTCACTTCAAATGAGGGGTTTTCGGTGGTGGCGCCGATGAAGGTCACCAGCCCCTGCTCCACGAAGGGCAGGAACGCATCCTGCTGCGCCTTGTTGAAGCGGTGTACCTCATCCACGAACAGGATGGTGTGACGGCCGTATTGCTGCAGATTGAGCTGAGCCCGGTCGATTGCCTCGCGGATGTCCTTCACCCCGGAAAGCACCGCCGACAGGGCGATGAAATCGGCATCGAAGGCCTGAGCCGTAAGCCGGGCGATGGTGGTCTTGCCCACCCCCGGCGGGCCCCACAGGATCATGGAATGGAGCTTCTTCGATTCGAACGCCAGGCGCAACGGTTTGCCGGGGCCCAGCAAGTGGGACTGGCCGATCACTTCGTCCAGAGTCTGGGGACGCAACCGCTCGGCCAGTGGCGCGCCGGACGGGGCAGTGGAAAACAAATCAGTCACCGATCATGTCCACGCTCTTGGGCGGTACGAATTTGAACGCTCCGGGCGCAAGCTTCGGATTGCGCTCCAGGCCGGAAAAGCGGATCACCGTGGTCTGGCCGAAATGGTCGCGCAATTCCATCACTTCGAGTCCCTTCCCGGAGAAACCCATGCGCATGTTCTCGAAGGTGCTCTCCTTGTCCTTCGGCGTCGCCTCCAGCCATTCCATGGTGCCGCGCTTGCCGATGTCTTTCAGGTCGAAGTGTTTCTCGATCTCGTTATCACCCGCCAGCAGAGCAGCTGGGCTTGAGCCGAGCGCAGTATCCATCGGCTTCACCGTGACCTGCTTGAGATCGACATCGTACATCCATAGCTTGGCGCCATCTCCAACGATCAGTTCCTCGTAAGGTTTTTCGTAGACCCAGCGGAACTTGCCGGGGCGGGAAAACAGCATGGTGCCACTGCTCTCCTGAACCGTGCTCATATTTTTGTCGAGGACAGTTTGCTTGAAATGGGCCTTGGCGGATTTGACTTCGGAAAGAAAAGTTTTGAGGCTTTCCAGCGACGAAGCGTCCGCCGGCAAGGAAAGCAGGCCGGACATAGCCATATAACCACTAAGCAATAATGCGCGGAAAAGATTTTTCACAATGCCTCGTAAAGGAGAAATTTAGCATCGACCGGACAGGGAATCCGAGGAGGACAAGGTTAACGAACCTATGATGTTGGTGGGCGGTACTGGGATCGAACCAGTGGCCCCTGCCGTGTGAAGGCAGTGCTCTACCGCTGAGCTAACCGCCCAATCTAAAGAGGCGCAATTAGATCATATTGACTGAAAAACGTCAATAAATCAGCCCGCTCAATTTCTACGAAGTTTATCCGCGATTGTCGTAAAATAGGCATTTTTATCCCCCTGTAAAAAATATGGTCCGCACTCGTTTCGCTCCCAGCCCTACCGGCTACCTGCACATCGGCGGCGCCCGTACCGCCCTGTATTCCTGGGCCTACGCGCGCAAGCACAAAGGCACTTTCATCCTGCGCGTCGAGGACACCGACCTGGAACGCTCCACCGAAGAATCGGTGCAGGCCATCCTGGACGGCATGAGCTGGCTCGGCCTCGGCTACGACGAAGGTCCGTTCTACCAGATGCAGCGCATGGAGCGCTACAAGGCAGTGCTCCAGCAACTCCTGGACGAGGGCAATGCTTATTATTGCTACGCCAGCAGGGAAGAGCTGGACAAACTGCGCGAGGAGCAGCAGGCAGCCGGCCTGAAGCCGCGCTACGACCGCCGCTGGCGCGATTCCAAAGCTATTCCGCCCGGCGGTGTCCAGCCCGTGATTCGCTTCAAGACCCCGCTCGATGGCGTGGTAATCATCGACGACATGGTCAAGGGTCGCGTTGTGGTCAGCAATGGCGAGCTCGACGACCTGATTATTGCGCGCAGCGATGGCACGCCCACCTACAATTTTTGCGTGGTGGTGGACGACTGGGACATGAAAATCACCCACGTCATCCGCGGCGACGATCACCTCAACAATACACCGCGCCAGATCAACATCCTCAAGGCGCTCAACGCGCCGCTGCCGCAGTATGCCCATGTGCCGATGATCCTGGGCCACGACGGCGAGCGCCTGTCGAAGCGCCATGGCGCGGTCAGCGTGATGCAGTACCTGGAAGACGGCTATTTGCCTGAGGCGCTGCTGAATTACCTGGCACGCCTGGGCTGGGCGCACGGTGACGAGGAGGTGTTCGACCTCGATCAGTTTGTCGAATGGTTCGATCTCGACTCGATCTCGAAATCGCCGGCCAAGTTCAATCCGGAAAAACTGCTGTGGCTCAACCAGCAATACCTCAAGAAGACCGACAGCCAACGCTTGTCCGAGCTGGTCTTGCCGTTCATGGAAACGGACTGCTGCAACCCCGAAACCGGGCCGCGCATGGAAGAGGTCATCGATCTGCTCAAGGGGCGGGCGAACACCGTCGAGGAACTGGCCGACGCCGCCGTGTATTTCTACCGGCCATTGACTCCCTCGCCCGAACTGATGGCGGAGCACCTCACGCCAGAAATCATGCCGGTAGTCCGTGAATTGCAGGAAAAACTCGGCCAGGTGGAATGGAACAAGCAGTCCATCAACAGCCTGATGAAATCGGTGGTGTCCGAGCACGGCCTGAAATTCCCCAAGCTGGCGATGCCGTTGCGCCTGCTGGTCACGGGAGAAACGCAAACACCCTCGGTTGATGCTGTGTTAGAATTGATCGGTCGCGAGGAAACCCTGAAACGGATTTCAGCGCACATGAAAAGCTTCGCATAGGAGCACAATCCTGTTGACAAGCAACCCTGGCGCCAAGTATAGTGGCGGCCTTTCGGGGGTATAGCTCAGCTGGGAGAGCGCTTGCATGGCATGCAAGAGGTCAGCGGTTCGATCCCGCTTACCTCCACCAAGTTAGGTCCCCATCGTCTA
>JAJXTJ010000054.1 GCA_021783895.1 Pseudomonadota bacterium
GCAAGCGCTTCCACGCGGGTTGGTGGCTGCGCGACGCCTGCAGCATGGCTGTCGCAATATCCAGCTCGATCACGCGGGACTTGGCATAGCGCTCCCTCAGTTGGCGCGAACCGTAACCGGTGCCGGAACCGGCGTCGAGTATGACCTGGGGTTCGAATTTGATGTATCGCAGGCGCTCGGCCATGCGGTCGCAGATTTCCCGCTGCAGCACGGCGACCTTGTCATAGGTGGCGGCGGCGCGATCGAAGGAGCGGCGCACCCGGCGCTTGTCCAGTACGAATGGGTCAGTCATCCAAAAATCCGGTCACAATTTCGGTAAATTCCACAGGGTGTGACAAAAACGGCGCATGTGCGGCGCCCGGCAAAACCTCCAGGTACGCTGCTGGCATTTGTTCGGCAAGCCAATGCGCAGCACCCACCGGAGTGAGCATGTCGCGCCCGCCATGCAACAGCAAAGTCGGGGTTTTAATCGTCGCGGCGCGGTCGCGCAAGTCGCTCTCCAGCAGAATGTTCAGTCCTGACCGCAAGGTTTGCTCATCAGGGTAACCGCGAGTAAACAAAATGTCGCGCAAGCGTTTCAGCACCGTTTTCATATCATCGGCTCCGCGCGCCTGGAGAGCCAAAAAGCGCTTCAGCGTGCCCTCGTAATCGGTTTCCAAAGCAGCCGCGAACGCCAGCAGCACTTCGCACCGCACCGCCCACGGCCAATCTTCCCGCGCCGTAAAGCACGGCGTGCTGGCCGTCAAAATCAGGCGCTCGACCCGGCCCGGAAACAGCCGCGCCATTTCCAACGCCACCTGTCCGCCTAGCGACCAGCCGCAAACTTGAAACTTTTCCGGCAGTGCGGTCGCCACTGCGCGAGCCAGATGCTCCAGAGTGTAAGCTTCGAATGCCGGGCTTGCTCCATAGCCGGGCAAATCGACGATATACAGCCGGAAACGCTGTGCCAGGGCATCGCGTACCCCTTCCCACACCCCGCCGTGCATTCCCCATCCGTGGAGAAGGGTGAGGTCTGGCCCCCTGCCCACCATTTCGATGTGCATGCTCATGCAGCACTTTCCAGCTCGTTCAGTGCCTCAGCCAGCTGCGCCACATCTTCCAGGCTGTGTGCCGCCGACAGCGAAATGCGCAGGCGCGCTTCGCCCTTGGGCACGGTGGGCGGACGTATCGCCGGCACCCAGATACCGCGCCCGCGCAGCGCCTCGCTCACCGCCAGCGTTTCCCGGTTGGAACCGATGATCACCGGCTGAATCGGCGTTGTCGAATCCATCAGGCGCCAGCGCCGCAACTTCAGGCCCTGCCTCAAGGCAGCGATCAATTCCAGCAGGTGCTCGCGCCGCCAAGCTTCCCCTTCGATCAACTTCAGACTGGCAGAAAGCGCGGCGGACAGAAGCGGCGGCGTGGCGGTGGTATAAATGTAAGTACGCGCTCGCTGCACCAGGTAATCCGCCAGCTCCACCGGCACAGCGACGAAGGCGCCGAACACGCCAGCGGCCTTGCCCAAAGTTGCCATGTAGACGATACGTTCCGAGGCGATGCCGAAATGTTCGAGTATCCCTCGTCCGCCTGCCCCCAACACACCGAAGCCATGGGCGTCATCCAGCACCAGCAGCGCATCGTGGCGCTCGCACAGGGCCAGCAATTCCGGTACCGGAGCCATGTCGCCGTCCATACTGAAGACGGCATCCGTCACCACCAGCTTGCGCTTCGCCCCGGATGCAGCGAGCCGCTTCTCCAGCATGACCAGGTCGAGGTGCGGATAGCGCGTGAATTTGGCGCGGGACAACAGCACCGCATCGTTGAGCGAAGCATGGTTGAGCTTGTCGGAAAAAATCTCGTCGTCGCGGTCGGCCAGGGCGGTAACGATGCCGAGATTGGCCATGTAACCGGTGGAAAAAAGCAGCGCCGAAGGAAGGCCGGTGAAAGCGGCCAGCGCAGTCTCCAGTTCATGATGAAGCACACTGTGCCCACTCACCAGATGGGACGCCCCCGCCCCCACGCCGTAACGCGCCGCAGCCGACTGCGCCGCTCCGATCAGGGCCGGGTGACTGGCAAGACCGAGATAATCGTTACTGCAAAAGGACAGGCATTCTCGACCACCCACCACAATCCGGACACCCTGGGGGCCTCCCAGCACGCGGCGATGGCGACGCAGGCCCGCCGCTTCCATGTCTTTCAGTTCATCGGCGAGGTCGGAAAATGACATAAATTCAGCGGTCAGCGGTCAGCGGTCAGCGGTCAGCGGTCAGCGGTCAGCGGTCAGCGGTCAGCGGTCAGCGGTCAGCGGTCAGCGGTCAGCATTATAAAAACACGCGGCAAAGCCGCGCAACAAGCTGAAAGCTGACTGCTAATAGCTAACAGCTACGACCCCATCACCCGGATATCCAGCTTGTCGAACAGAGCCATATCCTGATCCGAAGAAGGATTGGGCGTAGTCAACAGCTGCTTGCCATAAAAAATGGAGTTGGCGCCGGCCAGGAAGCACAGTGCCTGCAACGGCTCATCCATCTGTTCGCGTCCGGCGGAAAGTCGCACCAGGCTTTGCGGCATGAGGATGCGCGCCGCTGCGACGGTGCGCACGAACTCGAACGGATCCAACGCTTCGGTGTCTTCCAGCGGCGTGCCTTTGACCTGCACCAGCAGGTTGATCGGCACGGATTCAGGCGGCGGGTTGAGATTGGCCAGCTGTGTCAGCAGAGCCGCACGGTGGGTGCGCGACTCGCCCATGCCGACGATGCCGCCGGAGCACACCTTCATACCCGCCTGCCGCACCTGATCAAGGGTATCGAGCCGATCCTGATAGGTGTGGGTGGTAACCACCGCGCCGTAGTACTCCGGCGCGGTGTCCAGATTGTGGTTGTAGTAATCCAGGCCGGCCTCGCGCAGTTGCTCGGCTTGTCCGTCCTTCAGCATGCCAAGGGTGACGCAGGTCTCCAGCCCGAGCCCGCGAACGGCGGTGATCATGTCGAGCACCGGCTTGAGATCTTTCTGCTTCGGCCCGCGCCATGCCGCGCCCATGCAAAAACGGGTGGCGCCCTTGGCCTTAGCTGCCTTGGCCTTGTCAACCACGGTTTCAAGCGCCAGTAAATCTTCCTGCTCCAGGCCGGTATCGTGGCGCTTCGACTGAGAACAGTAGCCGCAATCCTCGGAGCATCCTCCGGTCTTGATGGAAAGCAGTGTGCTCACCTGCACTTCATTCGGGTCAAAATGGACTCGATGGACAGTTTGCGCCTGGAACACCAGGTCGCTGAAGGGCAACGCAAGCAGCGCTTCAGCCTCGGCGACCGACCAGCGCCGGCATTCCCCGGCGTCCTTTACTGCCACACCCTGACCGGGACTGATGAATAGATCACTCATGAACAGGCACCTCCACCCACATATCCTGCCAATTTTCGCGGCTGATCCTGATCAAATCCCGTATCCCCAATGGCACTACCACCAATAAACTCACGACCCACACCGTGAGCAGCAAATTCACTCCGCCGCCCACCCAAGCCGTCATCGCGCCGCTGAAGTTAAGCACCACCACCAGCGTACCGGCCAAGCCATAGAAACGGTATCCCGCCCAGCGCTGGTATTCCCTGACCCGCATATCGGGATGGTGGGCAACGGAAGCGTAGGCGAAGATCGAAGCGGCAATCCAGACCATGATAAGAGGGGGTACCAGCACGGAAATGATGCTGCCGATGATAAAAATCTGTGCAGAGCGGCGGCAATGTGATGCGCTAATCAATTTCTCAACCGTTTTCATAATTCGTCTTTGTTTGATTTTTCACCGTAAAATGAGCGCAATCATCAAGGATCGGCCCAAAGTTGTCAAATCTTTCAACCTATATTTTAAACGGCTGCACAAAATTTGCACATGCAATTTTGCCGCATTATTGCGCACTTTGCGGTGCAAGCACTGCAAATCGGCTTTTGTGCATGGGTTGCGACGCCGATCTTTCCCCTTATCGGGCACCTGCCTGCCCGGTATGCGCCCTTCCCACCTTGGGTGGCCTTGTCTGTGGAGACTGCCTTCAGCACCCCCCCACTTTTGACCGCACTCTGGCGGCATTCAGTTATCATTTTCCGATTGATCGCCTGCTGCACGCCTTTAAATATTCGGGCAATCTAGCCCTGATCGAAGTACTGGCGAAACCACTGGCCCAGCTCGCCGCTATCCATCCCAAGCCGGATTTGCTGATACCGATGCCGCTCCATCCGGGGCGACTCAGGGAGCGTGGCTTCAACCAATCACTGGAAATCGCCAAGCCGATTTCGCGCTGGCTAGACATTCCGCTCGCCGCTGATGTCTGCCAGCGCACGCGCGACACACCACCCCAGGCCGGACTGAAATGGAAGGAGCGCCGCCGCAACGTGCGCGGGGCCTTTGCCTGCGATCTTGATCTCTGCGGGGAAAAAATTGCCGTGCTGGACGACGTGATGACCACCGGAGCGACCCTGAACGAAATCAGCCGGATATTGAAAGGTCGCGGCGCATCCGAGGTCAGCGCCTGGGTGGTGGCGCGGACGCTGAAATAAACTATCAGCTATCAGCTATCAGCGGTCAGCGGTCAGCGGTCAGCGGTCAGCGGTCAGCGGTCAGCGGAATCATAAAACACGCGGCAAAGCCGCACAACAAACTGAAAGCTGACGGCTGATAGCTGAACGCTTATTTCGACTGAAGTTGCTTCAGGCGTTGTTCGACAAAATTTTGCAGTTCAGGGCTCAGCCCTCCTGACGTTTTGGCGCGGCTAAACGCCTCCTGGGCTTCTGTCAGGTGATTTTCCGCCTGCAAGGAAATCCCCAGACCCACCAGCGAGGATACAGAAGTGGGGTCCAGCCGCAACGCGGTCAAATAGTGCTCGATCGCCAATTTATGCTGACCCTGACGTTGCAGCATAGCCGCCAGAAAAGCCTGGTAGCTTGCATGATCTTTCGCACTCGGCAGGTTTTGCTGCAAGGTTTCGAGCGCGCCGCGTCCATCACCGCGCTCAACCTGAATACGCGCCATATCCATGGCAAATTCCGGTCGACTTCTTCCCAGGCTCAAACCATCGCGCAACAGCTGTTCCGCTTGAGCATATTGCTTTTTTTCCACCAGAATACCCGCCAATGCTTGACGCGATGCGGCATAATCGGGCGCAGCCCCGAGAGATTCACCCAGGCTATCTTGCGCCTCTGTTACCCGCCCCTGCTGAAGCAGAACAACCGCCTTCTGATATAAAAATTCAGCTCGCTGCTGCGGAGAAATATGCTTTACCGGAGCGACGACAGTCTCTGCTTTTTTTCCGGAACTGTCGTTTTTGCGGGGCGCCGCTCTGGCTTCCTCCATGCTCTTCGTGTTTCCCAAAGAGATGCTGGCAGGCGCTGCAGTTTCGGGCGACTTGTCTGGTATCCCGGCTCGGTCAGCGGATGGCAATTCTATCTTTTTTACCTCATCCCGCTTCGGCATGACCGGAACATCCGACAGACGCAACGAGGTCAAACCCTGCACCGGAGGAGGCGCTATTACCGAAACGACAGGCGGCTGAACGGCAACAGGAGGATTAACCGGCACAGGGTGTCGCATCTGCAACAGCCACCCCAGCACGATAATAATTCCCAGCAAAACGGCCAGCGCGACCCACCACCAGCCGCTGCGCTGCTCGCTGCCGCGCGGCGCTACCGCTCGCACGCCCGCAAGCAGACCGCGTTCGCCGCCTTGGCTCTGGCTCTGGCGCTGGTCCAGATCCTGCAACATGCGATTGATCAGGCTCATTTTCGCCACCACCAGTTGAATTTTTTTCTGCTTGCCGCAGGCGTATCCATTGCCGCCGCCTTTACGTGGTGCACGGCAACTTCATGCCTTCCTTCACCATAAGCCATGAGCAGGGCTTTGTGAGCCAGAATATTCACCAACCGTGGCACTCCGCTGCTGGTACGGTACAACGCACGCTCCGCCGCTTGCTGGAACAGGCGGTTACCCTTGTACCCCGCCACACGCAAACGATGCTCGATATAATGCGTCAACTCAACCCGGTTCAGCGGGCCGAGATGGTAATGAAAGGTGATGCGCTGCTTGAGTTGACGGATCGATTCCTGTGCCAGCTTCTGATCCAATTCGGGTTGCCCGAACAGAACAATCTGCAGCAACTTGCGTTTCTCGGTTTCGAGGTTGGTCAACAAACGCAACGCCTCCAGGGTTTCCAGCGGCATCGACTGAGCCTCGTCAAGGCACAACAGCACACGCTTGCCCTCGCTCGCCAGTTGGAGCAACCGGAGATTGATGGCCTTGAGCAAGTGATACTGGTCGACATCCTTGTCCTGCGGAATCTCCAGCTCCTCCGCCAGCGCCATCATCAGGGTGCGCGGTTCGAGGTAGGGATTGGGGATATAAGTGGTGTAAAACTCGTTCCGCAGCGTGGTCAGAAAGGTGCGGCACAACAGGGTCTTGCCCGTCCCCACCTCACCGGTGATCTTGATGAAACCCTCGCCGCTGCGAGCAGCGACCAGCAATGTATTCAACGCTTCCTGGTAACGCGAGCAGGCAAAGAAAAAACTGGTGTCCGGCGTAATTCCGAAAGGACATTCGGTCAGCCCGAAATGTTCACGATACATTTACTGCCGCTCTGCATTCATGGCCTTTGGCTCGCGCTTCAAAATCTGGATGCGCTGCTGGCTTTGCAGGATATCCTGCGACCAACTGTCGTTGTTATGGATGATCGTCGGCTTGAGCAGAATCACCAGTTCACGCTTCTTCGAAACCTTGTTGGTGTTGCGGAACAGCTCACCCAACCCAGGCACGTCGCCCAGACCGGGCACCTGGGAGCGATCATCGGTTTGCGACTGGCTCATCAGGCCGCCTATCGCCACTACCTTGCCGTCCTGCGCCCGCACGATACTGTCGGTTTCGCTGATATTGCTCGAAGCCAGCGGCAAATTGAGCACGCCTCCACCGGAGCCAAGATCCACCACCTTGTTCACGGTCGTCACCTGGCTGACCGAAGGATGGATATGCAGAATGATGTTGCCGTTGTCATCGATCTGCGGCGTCACATCCAGCGCAATGCCGGAAAAGAAAGGCTGCAACGTCACGTTGGGCGTGGTCGTGATGCTCGTACCGCTGGTAACCAGATTAGTGCTGACATTGGTGACGAAGAAATCGTCGGTACCGACCTTGAGCACCGCCTTCTGGTTGTTCATCGTGGCGATGCGCGGACTGGAAAGCACATGCACGTTGCCCTGGCTTTCCAGGAACGAAAGCAGCGCGGCGAAGTTGCTGGTCTGGAAGGCCAAACCC
>JAJXTJ010000055.1 GCA_021783895.1 Pseudomonadota bacterium
AGAGGTTCGGCCCAAGCATTCCATTCAAGCCGCTGCTCAACGTCATCAATCATACCCACCGCTTTGGCTTGGATATCGATTCAAAATAAATCTGGATGCAGATGGATGTTGGCCGTAAGGCTGTAATCCATCATCCCCTTCGGCCCATTGGGCACTATTAAGGTGCGTAAAATTACCGTTGGCACTTAAAAGGTGCGCAGTGAATGCACTGTTTTGGGAAGTTTCTTTTCAAAACAGTGCATTCAATGTTGGCCCGGTTATTGCTATCTAGGGGGAAACATTTCTCTGGAGTGACGATGGAAAATCTCAAGACCGGCAGCGACGTACTGTTCATACTTCTGGGGGCGATCATGGTGCTGGCGATGCACGCCGGATTTGCCTTTCTGGAACTGGGTACGGTGCGCAAGAAAAATCAGGTCAATGCACTGGTGAAAATCATGGTGGATTTCGCCGTATCCACCATTGCCTACTTCTTTATCGGCTATAGCATCGCATACGGGGTGAACTTTTTTTCCGGTGCCGAGGTGCTGACGGTCAGCCACGGCTACGAGTTGGTCAGGTTCTTCTTCCTGCTGACTTTTGCCGCTGCGATTCCGGCGATCGTTTCCGGCGGTATCGCAGAGCGGGCCAGGTTCAATCCGCAACTGGTGGCCACTTTCCTTCTGGTGGGCTTTGTTTATCCCTTCTTCGAGGGTATCGCCTGGAATCATCACTTTGGCATACAGGACTGGCTGAAAGGGACTTTCGGGGCGGAATTCCATGACTTTGCCGGCTCCGTCGTGGTGCATGCCATGGGTGGCTGGATTGGATTGGCGGCAGTGCTGCTGCTCGGCGCACGGCGCGGGCGCTACAACAAAGAGGGCATGGTGGCGGCGCACCCCCCCTCAAGTATTCCTTTTCTGGCCTTGGGCTCGTGGATACTGACGGTGGGCTGGTTCGGCTTCAACGTCATGTCGGCGCAGACCATAGACGCCGTGAGCGGCCTGGTGGCGGTGAATTCGCTGATGGCGATGGTGGGCGGCATATTGGTCGCGCTGGTGGTGGGCAAAAACGACCCCGGCTTCGTTCACAACGGACCGCTCGCCGGCTTGGTGGCGATATGTGCCGGGTCCGACCTGATGCACCCATTGGGTGCGCTAATTACCGGTGGGGTGGCGGGTGGGTTGTTCGTTTGGGCGTTTACCCTGACCCAGAACAAATGGAAAATCGACGATGTGCTCGGTGTCTGGCCACTGCATGGCCTGTGCGGCGCATGGGGCGGCATCGCCGCCGGCATATTCGGCCTCAAGGCGCTGGGCGGCATCGGCAAGGTCAGTTTTGTCTCGCAACTGATCGGTACCCTGATGGGTATCGGTATCGCCCTGGTTGGCGGCTTCGTGGTTTACGGACTGGTGAAGAAGCTGGTGGGGATAAGGCTGGATCCGGAAGAGGAATTCAACGGCGCGGATATCAGCATACACAAAATCTACGCCACGCCCGAAGGGTAGGCTTGATCCGATGGGGCAACCCCCGGTTTGACCTGGGGTTGCCTCTGCCGCCGGTCAGAGGTCGCGCGACTTGGCGTAGAGTCGCACCAGCCCGAGTTGCACCATGTCGGAAGCATGGCGGAATTCGTGGCCATGCAGCATCTTGTCGGCAATCTCGTTGCCGTCGTTGTGCGCCGCGAGCAGAATATTGCCGGCGTTGAGGTGGAAATGAGCATGCTGGCACCGCAATTCGGCGAATTCCGGCAGGTGGCCGAACTTCTTTTTGCCTTCGCTGTGTATCCACTTGCCCAGCGCACAGCGGTCGTCGCTGGCGACAACACCGATTTCCAGTGTTTCGCTGCCCGTGCCGCTGAGCTGTGCCGCCAGCCTAGTCTTCCATGCGACGTGCGCATCAATGGCATCCTTCATGTTCAGACCGTGGAAATTTTCCTCTCCCGATTTAAACGTTGCGCTTCCCACGTTCTCTTCGCCTGCCGTAACGCGGTGTAACCATGACAAAACACCCATCATCTTCTCCTCCAAAGCATAGAGTGAATACGGCTTTCGCCGTTCCCATTTAACTGCTTATTTTTATTATCTAAATACTACGCTGCATCGGTGAAAAGTCAATGTGATCTATCGGGGTATATCGTGAGCCCAGAAATTGGGTTGGGAGCAGGGCGCATCCCTGAACTTACAGAAACCTCGCCAGCATCGCCCCATCGACATTGCCGCTGAGCGGGATGTGAACCACCCAGCCGCTACCCGGTGCTTCCGTTATGGAAGCGCCTTTCTGGTTGAAGATTTGTTCCAGCACCATTTCGCGGTTGCCGGCGGGGTGGATGAGTTCCAGCCGGTCGCCCACGGCGAAGCGGTTTTTTACTACCACCTTCGCCATCTTCCGGGCCGGGTCATAGGCGACAATGTCGCCGACATACATCTGGCGCGCGCTTTCCGACTGGCCGGTTAGGTAGTTCTGGTATTCGACGGTATGGTGGCGCTGGTAGAAGCCATCGGTGTAGCCCCGGTTGGCGAGGTTTTCCAGCGCGCTCAAATGCGCCGGGTTGAAGGTGCGGCCTGCAGCGGCATCGTCGATCGCCTGGCGGTAAATCTGGGCGGTGCGCACCACGTAGTAGGCGGATTTTGTCCGTCCTTCGATTTTCAGGGAGTCCACGCCGATTTCCGTTAGTCGGGCGACATGCTCCACCGCGCGCAGGTCCTTGGAGTTCATGATGTAGGTGCCGTGCTCGTCCTCCAGTACCGGCATCAGTTCGCCGGGGCGCAGACCTTCCTCGATCACCCATGCCCGGTCGGCGAGGGGGTGGCGTTGCTGGTCGCCGCACGCGGTAAGGCCCGATTCGCCCATGGCCTGGTTGAAATCGAATTCTGTTTCGCGGATCACGCCCGCCGCATCCTCGTTCGCTTCCTGTACCTTGTAGTCCCAGCGGCAGGAGTTGGTGCAGGTGCCCTGGTTGGCGTCGCGGTGGTTGAAGTAGCCGGACAGCAGGCAGCGGCCGGAATAGGCGATGCACAGGGCGCCGTGGACGAACACTTCGAGCTCCATGTCGGGGCACTGCTGGCGGATATCCGCGATTTCGTCCAGGGAAATTTCGCGCGACAGGATCACCCGCGTCAAGCCCAGCGCCTGCCAGAATTTCACTGCGGCGTAATTGACGGTGTTGGCCTGCACCGACAGGTGCACCGGCATGTCCGGCCACGCCTCGCGCACCATCATGATCAGGCCGGGGTCGGCTATGATCAGGGCGTCCGGCTGCATCGCGATCACCGGTGCCATGTCCGCCATGTAGGTCTTGAGCTTGGCGTTGTGCGGCGTCAGGTTGCTGGCGACGAAAAATTTCTTGCCCAGCGCATGCGCCTCGGCGATGCCAGCTCCCAGTTCCTCCAGGCCGAATTCGTTGTTGCGTGCGCGCAGGGAGTAGCGCGGTTGGCCGGCATACACCGCATCCGCGCCATAGGCGAAGGCATAGCGCATTTTTTCCAGGCTGCCGGCGGGAAGTAAAAGTTCGGGGGTCTTCGTCATCATGGTAAAATTATACCATCATGGTTGACCCCGCTTTCCGATCTCAGCAACCCGTTCGGCATGGTGAAGTTCTACCAGGCCGCGCGCGGCAAGGGCATCAATCCGGATCGTCGGCTGCGACGTGTGGATCAGTCATGTACCCTCATCTTCACACTTGGTGATATCAACGCGAGAAACCGTGTCCCCGGTTTCCCGTTTTCATTCGGCGCAATAAGGATTGCCCTACGCGGGCTGGCGGCGCCGGCGCCCGATGCGGTGGTGGAGTCGGTGGAAGCGTTCATGCGGCGGGTGGCGGGCATCGAGTGGTTGTGTTGTCCGCACTGCCGCGAGGGGCGATTCGGGGTAGTGGAGGCCATCCCGCCAGCGGAACGAAGACCGCCGCTGCGGGGGCCGCCATGAAGCATGGCTTTCCCCTTATTTGCGCCCGTCTGCGGTTGGCCGTTTGCGCCTCTCTATTTCTCGCGGGAATTCTCATTTAATCGCACCCCCGGTGTTACGACGACTGGCGATAAAAGACCATTAACGATAAAATTCCACTTTTACGTTTCATTCTGGATTTCCATGTCACGCAAGGCTAAACAACACAAAGCCCACGCCAAGCCTGTTTCGCCCCATGCCATGGATATCGCTCAATTGGCGGCGGCTGCAGAGGCCGCTTTGAGTGCGACGCGCCACAAGGATGCGATTGAGCTTTACAAGGAGTTGGTCAAGCGTGAACGCCAACCAATCTGGGTCGATGGTTTGGCGTCTTGTTACGCCGGGCGTGCCAATGATCTGGCCGCTAAGGGCATGGTCAAGGAGGCGCTGGTGTTGTGGCGCAACCGCGCTCAACTGTGCGGCAAACCGCTTGCCGAGGGGCCTTACCTTGCTTGGCTTTTGCAGGCGGGGGAGCAGGGCGAGATGTTTAGGCTCCTGGCCGACAAAACCCTGTCCGACGCGACGCGCGCCGAACTGGAAACGCGCCTCGCCGCGACAGTGCTGGCGCTGTCGGACAACGCGCTGTCCGGCTTGCCCGCAGACAGCGTCTTGTTGCGCCACCGCGCGCCCGTGCTGGAAGCGTTGGCGGCGTTTTTCCGGGGAGATTTTGCCGCGCTGGGGGAACAGATCCAGGAGATTTCGTTCCGCTCTCCCTATCGTGATCTGAAGCCTATCCTCAAGGCGCTGGCGCTGTTGCAAACTGATGCCGAAGCGGCGCAAGCAACGATAGTGCGGTTGCCGTCCAATGGCCCATTTGAGCGGTTGGTCGCGGTGTTGCGCGCAGCCGTTGTGCCCGGTAGCGGTTGGCTGGCGGCACTGGGCGCTCTCGATGCGGACAGCCAGCAACTGGTGTTGGACATCAAGGGCTGCCCCGACACCCTGCGCCCGTTGCTGCTCGACCTTGCCAAACTGGGCGATACCCCTGCCGCCGCCCCGCTTTTCGATCTGCTGCAACGCCACCGGCGCGCCATGTCCGAGGAGGCGCTTGTCGGCCTTGGTCGGCGTTTGCTGCCGCATTTGGGTAGGCGTCTGGTTAGCACTGACTATTTCAATAAATTGCCGGATGAAGAGAAAGTGCATGTTTTGGCGTTGGAGGCCGAACAGCGAGGCGCGCTTGAAATTGCCGAGTCAGACTGGAACGAGATGGCTACACTCCTCAGCGCCAGACCAGACCAGAAACTGCGCACGGCGCTGATATGGCGACACTTGGCTGATCTCGGTCGCGATGGCGGGCTGGATAGCGCCGCCTTCAATTACCTCAAGAAAAGCCTGGAACTCGACCCCGATGACAGGGACAGTACCTTGTTGGTGATCCGCGTACTGCGTTCCGATAACGATCTGGCGCAAGCGCGAGCTTATCTCGACCGTGCGCTACCCCGTTTCCCCAAAGATGCCGGGGTGTTGCTCGAAGCGGTGGAAGTCGCGCTGGCCGGCAAGGCGTTCAAGAAGGCGGTGGGGCTGGCGAAGCAGGTGCTGGAACTCGACCCCATCAACCCGCAGGTGCGGGGGTTGATCGGCCACGCCCTTTTTTCCCATGCACGCAAGCAGATCAAGGCGCGCAACCATTCGGCGGCGCGCAAGGAACTGGATGCTGCGGAGGAATGGTTGTGTGCGCCGACGGACAGGGCCACGCTCAAATTATTGCGCTCGCTCGCCACGGATGGCGAAACGATTGCCGGCAACGCGCAATTGCGCGAGGCGGTAGCCGATTTTGGAGGCGCCTTGGTGGGCGCATTCCATCTGCTTCTGGAAGCGGGCAATGTGGGGGTCTATCCGAAAGCCTTGCTGCAGCGCGCCGGGATTGATCTGGTGGCGGCGCCGGCTGCAGAAGGCGTTGTTGCGCTGGCGCATGCTCTGAATGCCGCACGGGACGACAAAAGAGCGATATGCGCCGCGCTTGACCCTTTGCGCGCGCCGCTCAAGCGAGCGGTCAAGGCCAAATTCTCGGAAGCAGACCACCTGCTGGTGTGCGAAGCATTGCAGCGCTTCGAGGAAGACGAGTTGCTTTCTATTTACGCCGAGGCGGCGCTCAAACGCTGGCCTGGCCGCCCGATATTTGTTTATCTCAGGGCGGTCGCACGTTACGAAAAATCCACGTTCTATATTCCAGAGCGGGAACTGTACGCTCTGGAAAAGGCGTTTAAAGAGGCCAAAATACAGGGCGATCAGCGCACTGCTTCGCGCATCGGTCTTCTGCTGGCGCCGCCTATGGATGACATGCCATTTCCGGGCGACGATTCGTTAAATCCGTTCGATGATTACCCGGACGACCCGCGCGCGATGTTCGAGCTGCTTTTGTCCATGAAAGGCGAAAAAGACTTCCTCAATATGGTGCGCCAGGCGGTAGGCTCGCAGGCGTTTGCCGATCTGAAGCAACAGGTTGGCGGCAATCAAAAAGATTTCATTCGCCGGCTGATCGATATGATGGTGGATATGGGAGGAGTGTCGATCAACAATCCGCCGCCAGCGGACTTTTTGCCGCCCCCGGTTAACTTGCCGCCGCCGCGCAAAAAGTTTCGCCCGCCCCCGGAAATTCAAAAGGATTTGTTTGATGACTAACCCCTACCGCATCCTCGGCGTACCCGTCACGGCGGACGACGAGGCCATCCGTGCCGCCTATCTGGCGGCAATACGCGACTGCCCGTCCGAACGCGACCGCCAGCGTTTCGAGCAGGTGCGCGCCGCCTACGAAGCCATCTCCAGCGTGCGGAGACGGTTGAGCCATGCGCTGTTTGATAAGACCGTCCCGACGCCGGAAGATGTTCTGGACGCGGTAAACGCCGGCTTCCAGCCGCGCCGCGTGGATGAGCGGCGCTTGCGCCGGGTGTTGGGCGCGAAATGACGCTCCTCGACCCCGACGAAAAAGAACGCCTGATCGATGAATTTCGCGCCTGCCTGGAAACCTGGGAGGAGAGCGATGAAGTCGTGGACAATGCCGTCGATCTGCATACCCTGCTCGCCGAAATGGCCGCACTGAAGAACGAAATCCGCCTGGAATCCCGCCAGTTCAAGAACATGCTGGAGGAAATGCGCAATTTTGGCGATGCTTTGCGGGAACAGAACGAGCGGCTCAACCGCGATCTGGATCGGGCGCGGGAACAGGTTGCCGTCGGCAGGCAAAAGGCCGAGCGCGGGCTGCTGCTGGACATGCTCGACCTGCGCGACCGCTTGCAGGCGGGGGTGGATGCCGACGCCGCGCACCGCCCTTCCTTTTTCGCCCGGCTGGTTCCCGGCGAAACGCTTTTTGCCGCTAGCTTGGGGCAGGGTTTG
>JAJXTJ010000056.1 GCA_021783895.1 Pseudomonadota bacterium
AGTGGACGGCAAGGGTTTGCCCTCCTACCCGCACCCCTGGCTGATGCCGGATTTCTGGCAATTCCCCACGGTTTCCATGGGCCTCGGCCCGATCAGCGCGATCTATCAGGCGCGCTTCATGAAGTATCTGCAGGACCGCAGCCTGGTTAAAACCGAGGGCCGCAAGGTGTGGGCTTTTCTCGGCGACGGCGAAACCGACGAGCCGGAATCGATGGGTGCGATTTCCCTGGCTGCGCGCGAAAAACTCGACAACCTGATCTTCGTCGTCAACTGCAATTTGCAGCGGCTGGACGGCCCGGTGCGCGGCAACGGCAAGATCATCCAGGAGCTGGAAGCGGATTTTCGCGGCGCCGGCTGGAACGTCATCAAGGTGGTCTGGGGACGGCACTGGGATGCGCTGCTGGCGACGGACAAGAAAGGACTGCTAAAGAAGCGCATGGAAGAATGCGTCGACGGCGACTACCAGAACTACAAATCCAAGGACGGCGCCTACGTGCGCCAGCATTTCTTCGGTAAATACCCCGAGCTGCTGGAAATGGTCGCCCACCTGTCGGACGAGGACGTCTGGCGCCTCAACCGCGGCGGTCACGATCCGCTCAAGGTCTATGCCGCCTACTCCGCGGCGATGCAGCACAAGGGACAACCGACCGTGATCCTGGCGAAGACGGTCAAGGGCTACGGCATGGGCGAATCGGGCGAGGGCCAGAACATCACCCACCAGGCGAAGAAAATGTCCGACTCGTCGCTCAAGCAGTTCCGCGACCGTTTCAACATCCCCATCCCCGACGACAGAATCGCCGAGGTGCCTTTCTACAAGCCTGCCGAAAACAGCCCGGAAATGCAGTACCTGCGCGAGCACCGCATGGCGCTGGGCGGCTACCTGCCGGCGCGGCGCAAGGCCGCCGAGGCGCTGCCGGTTCCCGACCTCTCTGCCTTCGAAAGCCAGCTTGCCGGCACCGGCGACCGCGAAGTTTCCACCACCATGGCCTTTGTGCGGGTGCTTTCCACCCTGCTCAAGGACAAGGCCATCGGCAAGCTGATCGTGCCGATCATCCCGGACGAGGCGCGCACCTTCGGCATGGAAGGCATGTTCCGCCAGCTCGGCATCTACTCCTCGGTCGGCCAGCTCTACGAGCCGCAGGATGCCGATCAGGTGATGTACTACAAGGAAGACAAGAATGGGCAGATATTGGAAGAAGGCATCAACGAGGCCGGCGCCTTCTCCTCCTGGCTGGCGGCTGGAACCAGCTACAGCAACCATGGCCAGGCCATGATCCCGTTTTATACATTCTACTCGATGTTCGGCTTCCAGCGCATCGGCGACCTCGCCTGGGCGGCGGGCGATGCCCGCGCACGCGGCTTCCTGATGGGTGGCACGGCGGGACGCACCACCCTGAACGGCGAAGGTCTGCAACATGAGGACGGCCACAGCCACATCCTGGCCTCGACCATTCCCAACTGCGTCACCTACGACCCTACCTACGCCTACGAGCTGGCGGCGATCATCCAGGACGGCCTGCGCCGGATGGTCAAGGAGCAGGAAAGCGTCTATTACTACATCACCATCATGAACGAAAACTACGTTCATCCGCCGATGCCCAAGGGCGCCGAAGAAGGCATCCTGAAGGGGATGTACCTTCTCAAGCGCGGCGCGCCGAGGAAGAAGATGAAGGTGCAACTGCTGGGCTCCGGCACCATCCTGCGCGAAGTCATCGCGGCAGCTGACCTGCTGGAAGCCGACTTCGGCGTATCCTCCGACATCTGGAGCGTCACCAGCTTCAACGAACTGCGCCGCGAGGGCCTCGACGTGCAGCGCTGGAACATGCTCCACCCGGAGCACACCCAGCGCCCGACCTACGTCGAGAAATGCCTGAAGGACGGCTCCGGCCCGGTCATCGCGTCCACCGACTACATGAAAGCCTACGCCGACCAGATCCGCGCCTTCGTGCCGCGCCGCTACGTGACGCTCGGCACCGACGGCTTCGGTCGCAGCGACAGCCGCGAGAACCTGCGCCGCTTCTTCGAGGTCGACCGCTACCATGTCACGGTGGCCGCGCTCAAGGCGCTGGCCGACGAGGGCGCGGTCCCCGCCGCCAAGGTAGCCGAAGCGATCGCCAAATACGGCATCGACCCGGACAAACCCAACCCGGTGACGGTGTGAAACGATCCGAATTGCTCCGTGGGTACGGCTTCAGCCGTACATGTCGCCTAGAGGCGCCTACTTTTGGCAGGCTAAAGCCTGACCTACAGCAGTGACAAGATTAGGAGAATAACAGTGCCCACAATTAAAGAAGTCCGTGTTCCCGACATCGGCAATTTCGACTCCATCGACGTGATCGAGGTACTGGTCAAGGAAGGCGACATCGTCAAAGCCGAAGACGCGCTGATTACGCTGGAAAGCGATAAAGCCACAATGGATATCCCATCACCCTGGAGCGGCAAGGTCACCGCCGTGCGCACCAAGGTGGGAGAAAAGGTTTCCGAAGGCAGCCTGATCCTGCTGATGGAAGTGGCGAACTCTCTCCCCTCTCCCCTAACCTCTCCCCCGCCTGCGGGGGAGGGGAAACCTGCTGCTGCCCCGGTCGCTGCCGCCGCGCCGGTTACGCCGGTCGCGACTGCCGATAACGCAGAAAACACGAAAATCCACAGCAGCCCGTCGGTGCGCGCCTTCGCCCGCGAACTGGGCGTCAACCTCGCCCTGGTCAACGGATCCGGCCCGAAGCGCCGGATCCTGAAGGAAGACGTACAGGCCTTCGTCAAGGCCGAACTGTCGCGCCCACATGGCAATGCTGCCGGTGGCGCCGGCCTGTCGGTGCCGGAAATACCACAGGTGGATTTTGCCAGGTTCGGCGCGATTGAAGTCAGGCCAATCTCCAAGATCAAGAAAATCTCCGGCGCCAACCTGCACCGCAACTGGGTCACCGCGCCCCACGTCACCCAGCACGAGGAAGCCGACATCACCGAACTGGAAGCCTTCCGCAAGGCGATGAGCGACGAGGCGCAGAAACAGGGCGTCCGCCTCACCCTGCCGGCCTTCCTGATCAAGGCCGTGGCAGCGGCGCTGAATACCTATCCCGACTTCAACACCTCGCTCTCCGCAGACGGCGAGAGCCTGGTGTTCAAGCAATACGTCCACATCGGCATGGCGGTGGACACGCCGAACGGGCTGGTGGTACCGGTGATCCGTAACGCAGACCGGAAAAGCGTGCTGGATCTGGCGCGCGAGCTGATGACCATGAGCCAGAAAGCGCGCGACAAGAAGCTCACACCCGGCGAAATGCAGGGTGGCAGCATCAGCATTTCCAGCCTGGGCGGCATCGGCGGCGGCTTCTTCACGCCCATCATCAACCTGCCGGAAGTGGCGGTGCTCGGCGTTTCCCGCGCCATCATGAAGCCGGTGTGGAACGGCAAGGAATTCGCGCCGCGCCTGATGCTGCCGCTGTCGCTGTCCTACGACCACCGCGTCATCGACGGCGTCCAGGGTGCGCGTTTCATCACCTATTTGAGCCAGATGCTGGCGGATGTACGCAGGTTATTGCTTTAAAAATCTTTTAACCACAGAGACACAGAGGCACAGAGGAAACCGAAAAATCTACAAATGAAAAAGTAGCGTTTAACAAGCTTTTGAATTTCTCTGTGCCTCTGTGTCTCTGTGGTAATGAATTGGAAATACTCATGACAAAAATTACCGAAGTAACCGTACCTGACATCGGCGATTTCAAAAATGTCGAAGTCATCGAAATCCTGGTGAAGCCGGGGGATAAAATCCAGAAGGATGATTCGCTGGTTTCGCTGGAAAGCGAGAAGGCGACGATGGAGATACCCTCTTCCCACGCCGGCGTGGTCAAGGCGATCAAGCTGAAAGTGGGCGACAAGGTTTCCCAGGGATCGCTGATTCTTACCCTGGAAGCCGAACAGGAAAGTGCTCCAGCCGCGCAGCAGGAAGCGCCGGAACAGCCTGCGACTGGTGCGGCCCCAATAAACTTGGCAGAAATCCAGGCCGATGTGGTGGTACTGGGCGCCGGACCGGGTGGCTACACCGCCGCCTTCCGCGCCGCCGACCTGGGCAAGAAGGTGATCCTGATCGAACGCTACCCGAGTCTCGGCGGCGTCTGCCTCAACGTCGGCTGCATTCCCTCCAAGGCGCTGCTGCATGTCGCCAAGGTCATCTCCGAGGCAGAAGAGATCGGCCGCCACGGCGTCAGCTTCGGCAAGCCGGAAATCGACATCGACCAGATCCGCGCCTGGAAGGAAAGCGTGGTCGCCAAACTCACCGGCGGACTGGTCTCGTTGGCGAAACAGCGCAACGTCCAGGTCATTCGCGGCACCGGCCACTTCGTCGCACCCCATCACATCCGTGTCGAAACCGCCGAAGGCAACGTCACGATAACCTTCGACAACGCCATCATCGCCGCCGGCTCGCACACGGTTGAAATCCCGGCTTTCCCGGCAGACCCGCGCGTGATCGACTCGACCGGCGCGCTTCATCTGGCCGACGTTCCGAAAAAAATGCTGGTCATCGGCGGCGGTATCATCGGCCTGGAAATGGCCACCGTCTACCACGCGCTCGGCACGAAAATCACCATCGTGGAACACGGTGCGCAGTTGATCCACGGCTGCGACCCGGATATCGTCAGGCCGCTGCACAAGCGCATCGAGAAACGCTACGAAGCCATTCTGCTCAACACCAGCGTGGCCGCACTGAAAGCGAAGAAGGACGGCATTCTCGCCACCTTCGGCGGTGAAAAAGCACCTGCGCCGCAACTGTTCGACCGCGTGCTGGTGGCTGTGGGCCGCCGCCCCAACGGCAAGCTGATCGGTGCCGAAAACGCCGGCATCCGGATCAACGAGCAGGGCTTCATCCCGGTGGACAAGCAGCAGCGCACCAACATCCCGCACATTTTCGCCATCGGCGACATCGTCGGTCAGCCGATGCTGGCCCACAAGGCGGTGCACGAGGGCAAGGTGGCGGCGGAGGTGATTGCCGGCCACAAGGCGGCATTCGAACCCGCCACCATCCCATCGGTCGCCTACACCGACCCGGAAGTAGCGTGGATGGGGTTGACCGAGACCGAAGCCAAGGCACAGGGCATCGCCTACGAGAAGGCATCGTTTCCCTGGGCGGCCAGCGGCCGTGCGCTCTCCATCGGTCGCGACGAGGGCATCACCAAGCTGATCGTCGAAAAGGAGTCCCGCCGCATCCTCGGCGCGGGCATCGTCGGCAGCAATGCCGGCGAGCTGATCGCGGAAGCCGTGCTGGCGCTGGAAATGGGCGCGGACGCGCAAGATATCGGGCTGACCATCCATGCCCACCCGACCCTGTCGGAAACCCTGGGTTTCGCGGCGGAAATGGTGGAAGGCACCATCACCGATCTCTGCATAAAACGTAGATAGCTATGGCCAGAGCGCATTATAGAATTGGCAATCAAATAGTTTCGTAGGCTGGCGGTGAGCAAAGCGAACCCCAGAAGGTCACCAAACGCTGGGGTTCGTGCCTCACCACCAGCCTACGATATAGCGGCCATTTCAATCTATTTAGTGGTCGGCTGCTAGAGGCTTAGAACGGCTGCGAAGCACCACACCAGAAACCCAGTCAACTCACAACCGGCCGGACACCCAATCTCTTACTGAAGCCAACGCAGCAGGCAGCTTGTCCGGCTCGGTGCCGCCAGCCTGGGCCATGTCCGGCCGCCCGCCGCCCTTGCCGCCTACCTGCTGGGCGACGAAGTTGACCAGTTCGCCCGCTTTCACTTTTGCGGTCAGGTCGGCGGTGACGCCGGCAATCAGGGTGACCTTGCCGCCCTCCACGGCCGCCAGCACGATGGCCGCCGATTTGAGCTTGTCCTTGAGCTTGTCCAGCGTTTCGCGCAACACCTTGGCGTCCGCACCCTCCAGCATGGCGGCCAGCACTTTCACGCCGTTGATGTCCACAGCCTGGCTCAGCATCTCGTCTCCCTGCGTGGAAGCAAGTTTCGATACTTGCACGGCAAGCGCCTTCTCCAAAGCTTTGGCATTTTCCATGACTTGCAAAAGGCGTCTTACAGCTTCATTCGGCGATGTCTTCATCATAGCGGCCACTTGCTTCAGAAGTTGCTCTTGATGCTGCACCAATGCCAGCGCGCCTTCGCCGGTCACCACCTCGACGCGCCGTACCCCTGCCGCCACGCCGCTCTCGGCGACGATCTTGAACAAGCCGATGTCGCCGGTGTGGAGCACATGGGTTCCGCCGCACAGTTCGCGCGAGCTGCCGATGTCCAGCACCCGCACTTCATCGCCGTATTTTTCGCCGAACAGGGCCATGGCGCCCATTTTCTGGGCTTCTTCGATGGGCAGGACGCGGGTCAGGGTGGCAACGTTGGCGAGAATTTCGGCGTTGACGATCTGCTCCACCCGACGGATTTCCTCGTCAGTCACCGGCGCATTGTGGACGAAATCGAAGCGGGTCTTGTCCGGATCCACCTGCGAGCCCTTCTGCTGCACATGGTCGCCCAGCACTTCGCGCAGCGCCTTGTGCATCAGGTGGGTGGCGGAGTGGTTGCGCATGATGCGGGCGCGGGCCTGGGTATCCACCTTGGCGGTGACATTGTTGCCGACGCTGATCTTGCCGGTCTTCACCACGCCGTGATGGCCGAACACGCTGGCCTGGATTTTCTGGGTGTCCTCGACCGCGAAGATGCCGTGCACGCTTTGCAGCGCGCCTCTGTCCCCCACCTGGCCGCCGGATTCGGCGTAGAACGGGGTGTCGTCCAGCACCACCACGCCGATCTCGCCTTCAACCAGTTCGTTCACCGGGGAGCCGTCCTTGTACAGGGCCAGCACGTTACCCTTGGCTTCCTGGGTTTCATAGCCGTGAAAAACGGTGGCCGGGCCGGCGTATTCCAGGTTGGCCGCCATCTTGAATTTGCCGGCGGCGCGTGCCTGCTCCTTCTGGCGTGCCATGGCGGCATCAAAGGCGACTGCGTCCACCGTCACGCCGTGCTCGCGGCACACGTCCTGGGTCAGGTCGAGGGGGAAGCCGAAAGTGTCGTGGAGCTTGAAAGCGGTTTCGCCGTTGAAGACGCTGACGCCGCCCTGGGCCAATTCGGCCAAGTCTGCTTCGAGTATCGACATGCCATGCTCGATGGTGGCAAAGAAGCGTTCTTCTTCCTGCTTCAGCACCTCGGTGATGCGGGACTGGTTCTGCCGC
>JAJXTJ010000057.1 GCA_021783895.1 Pseudomonadota bacterium
CCGATCTCCGCCCTGATGGACAAGTTGCCGGCACAGATGGGGCAGGCAGCGGCGGGCATGGCGGACGACAAGTCGATCAGCCGTATCGAGGGTATCATCAACTCGATGACGCCGGGAGAGCGGCGCAACCCGGATCTCCTCAAGGCATCGCGCAAGCGCCGCATCGCCGCCGGCGCCGGGGTGCAGGTGCAGGAGGTGAACCGCTTGCTGAAGCAGTTCGAACAAACCCAGAAAATGATGAAGATGGTCGCCAAGGGCGGGATGGCGAAGATGATGAGGGGCATGAAGGGCATGCTGCCTGGCATGTAAGAGCTATCAGCCGTCAGCTATCAGCTTTCAGCTTTCAGCTTGTTGTGCGGCTTTGCCGCGTTTGATTATAATTTTTCCGCTGACCGCTGACCGCTGACCGCTGACCGCTGACCGCTGACCGCTGACCGCTTTAAATCTTTCTTGCGTTTATTCCAAAACTTAGCGTAAAATGACCGGCTTTTTAGACCGAATTTTTAGAGGGTAAACTTATGGTTGTGATTCGACTTGCCCGTGGTGGTGCCAAGAAGCGCCCGTTTTTCAACGTAGTCGTGGCCGATTCCCGCAATCGCCGTGACGGTCGGTTCATCGAGCGCGTGGGTTTCTATAATCCGGTTGCAAAGGAAGGTCAGGAAGCACTGCGTCTCGACAGCGAGCGCATCAGCTACTGGCAGGGACACGGTGCGTTGCTGTCCGACGCAGTGTCCAAACTCGTCAAGCGTGCCGCCGCTTAAAAATTTGGTGGTAATGGGGCGCATCGCCGCTCCCTTCGGCATCCTCGGCTGGGTCAAGGTGCAGCCGTTTACCGAGGAAATCGGTGGACTGCTGGATTTTTCTGTCTGGAATCTTGGGCGAGGCGAGCAGTGGCGCGAAGTCAAGGTGCTGGAGGCGGAGGCCCACCACAAGTCGCTGGTTGCCAGGCTTGACGGGTGTAATGACCGCGATGCTGCGGCGGCGCTGAAGGGCCTTGAAGTCGCGGTGCCGCGCGCGGCGTTGCCGGAAGCGGCAGAAAATGAATATTACTGGTCCGATCTGATCGGGCTGGAAGTAGTGAATGTCCAGGGTGAAGTGCTAGGCAAGGTGGCGGATGTTCTGGAAACCGGGGCGAACGATGTGCTGGTGGTAGCGGGAGATCGCGAGAGGTTGCTTCCGTTTATCGCTCAGGTCATCCTCAAAGTCGACTTGGCGGCGGGACGGATCAACGTGGACTGGGGCGCGGATTATTGAATTTCGACGTCATCACCTTGTTCCCGCCGATGTTCGATGCGCTTGCCAAGCACGGCATCACGCGGCGCGCGCTGGAGCAGGAGCGTTTTCAGTTGCAGTTGTGGAATCCGCGCGACTTCACCGAGGACAACTACCGGACGGTGGATGACCGCCCCTACGGCGGCGGGCCGGGCATGGTGATGTTGGCCGAGCCGTTGGGAAAGGCGATCCTGGCTGCGAAAGAGCGGCAGAGGCAGTCCGGTGTAGCGAATCCGAGGGTGATACATCTTTCGCCCCAAGGCAAGGTGCTTACCCACCAACGGGTGATGGAACTGACGCGAGAACCTGGTTTGGTGCTGCTGGCAAGCCGATATGAAGGCGTGGACGAGCGCTTGTTGCGCCATCAGGTGGATGAGGAAATCTCGCTCGGCGACTACGTGCTGTCCGGCGGGGAACTGGCGGCGATGGTGCTGATCGACGCCGTCGTCAGGCAGTTGCCGGGAGTACTCGGCGATGCCGAATCGGCAGTACAGGATTCATTCGTGGATGGGCTGCTGGATTGCCCCCACTATACCCGCCCCGAAGTTTATCAGGGCGAGGCGGTGCCGGAAGTGCTGATGTCCGGGCACCATGCAGAAATTCAACGCTGGCGGTTAAAGCAGGCGTTGGGCAGGACCTGGTTGAGGCGGCCGGATTTATTGGCCTCCCGTCAGTTGACAAAACAGGAATCCGGGCTGCTGGCTGCATTTAAGGCAGAAAACCAGCAGGAACAGGAATCCGATAAATAACCAAGCAAGGAGCTTCAAATGGATATCATCAAGCAGCTGGAACAGGAAGAAATCGCCCGCCTGGGCAAAACCATCCCCGATTTCGCCCCGGGCGACACGGTGATCGTCGGCGTTAACGTCGTGGAAGGTACCCGCAAGCGGGTGCAGGTTTTTGAAGGTGTGGTGATTGCCAAGCGCAACCGGGGTCTCAACTCCGCCTTTATCGTCCGCAAAATTTCCAATGGTGAAGGCGTGGAGCGTACCTTCCAAACCCACTCCCCGCTGATTGCCAGCATCGAGGTGAAGCGCCGTGGCGACGTACGTCGCGCCAAGCTGTACTACCTGCGTGATCGTTCAGGCAAATCCGCACGTATCAAGGAAAAGCTGGTCGCTCGCGCCCAGCCGGCGAAGACGGCACAGTAAGCTTATCCGCTGTAGCCCAAAGGCCACGCAGGCATTGCCTTCGTGGCCTTTGTTATTTTGATCGGCTAGAATGACGCCATGCGTTATCCGGTCACGATATTCCTCCTTTCCCCAACCTTCTCCCAGAGGGAGGTGGAGCGATGGTAAAGGGCGCTTGTTTTGAATTGCGCGGTTGTGCGGTAATGGCTTACCAGGCGAGGTTCCCTGCGCCGTTTGCGGTTCTCGGCATCATCACCGACGGCACGGCGCTGACTGGCCTGGATTTTCTACCGCTTGGAGCCCCCGTTCTGGAGCCGCAGGATGCTGTTTCCAGGCAGGTTTGCACCCAGTTGCAGGCTTATCTCGCCGATCCTCTTTTCAGCTTCGACCTGCCTCTCGCCTTGCACGGCACCGTGTTCCAATCCAGGGTGTGGCAGGCGCTGCGGCAGATTTCCAGCGGCTCGACGCAAAGTTACGGCGAGTTGGCCAAACGGCTCCACTCCGCGCCGCGCGCGGTGGGGCAAGCCTGCGGCGCCAACCCCATTCCCGTGATCATTCCCTGCCACCGCGTGCTGGCGCGAGACGGCCTGGGCGGGTTCATGAACAGCACCGGCGGCGATCCCTTGGCGATCAAACACTGGCTGTTAGAGCATGAGCGCAGACAGCCTGCTTGACGAGTTCTGCGACGCGCTGTGGCTGGAGGACGGCCTGGCGCGCAACACCCTGGAAAGCTACCGGCGCGATTTGCAGCAGTTCGCCGCGTGGCTCCAGGGAATATGCGGGAAGAGCTTGCAGGAGGCGGGCCATGCCGATCTCGAAGGCTATCTGTCGCACCAGTACAACGTCGCCAGGACACGCGCCAGCACGGCCAGTCGTGAACTTTCCAGCCTCCGGCGGTTTTACCGCCACCTGTTGCGTCAGGGCAGGATAAGCGCCGACCCGACGCTCAACATCGCCTCACCGAAGCGGGTCAGGGCGCTGCCGAAAAGCTTGACCGAAGCCGATGTGGAAGACTTGTTGAGCGCGCCCGACGTCGGTGATGCGCTGGGATTGCGCGACAAGGCGATGCTGGAAACGCTTTATGCCACCGGTTTGCGGGTTTCCGAACTGGTGGCGATGAAGGTGGCGGAAGCAAGCCTGGATATGGGCGTGGTGCGCGTGATGGGTAAAGGCGGCAAGGAAAGACTGGTGCCGCTGGGCGAAGAGGCGATCGCCTGGGTCAAGCGCTACTTGGCCGAGGCGCGACCGTCGCTGCTTGACGGCAGGCCGAGCGATGCGCTGTTCGTCACCGCGCGCGGCAAGGCCATGACGCGCCAGGGTTTCTGGTACCTGATCAAGCGCCGCGCTGTCGCGGGCGGTGTCGGCAAACCCTTGTCGCCGCATACCCTGCGCCACGCCTTCGCCACCCATCTGCTCAATCACGGCGCCGATTTGCGCGTGGTGCAGATGCTGCTCGGGCACGCCGACATTTCCACCACTCAAATCTATACCCATGTGGCGCGGGAACGTCTGAAGCAGTTGCACGCCAGCCATCATCCGCGGGGATGATAGGGTTTTAGGCCATGGCTTTCCAGATCAGCGAGACGCCGCTACCGATGAGCAGCACGCCGATGAGTTTGAGCATTTGCAGGCTGGAGATGCCGAGGTGAGCGCGGTGGCCGAGATACAGGCCGAGCGCCATGACCGGCAGGGCGGCAAGAAGGGCGGTGAACATCCCGTCTTGCAGCAACAGGCCGGTGGCGAGGAATGAAATGAGCCGCAGTCCGCCATCGAAAATGAACAGGCCGGAGAAGGTGGCGCGCAGCTTTGCCTTGTCCTTCAGGCGGTGGGACAGGTAGACGATGTAGGGTGGGCCGCCGGTGCCGAACAGGGCGCCCACGGTGCCGCCTGTCAGCCCGGCGGGTATGGCCCAGAGCCGCGAGATGGGTTTTTCGCCATGGATGTTGAGCAGGGAGCGCAGGCCGAAAATCAGGACAAAAACTCCCAGCCCGATCAGCAGCGGCTCGCGGGGCATGTGGATGAGCAGCGCCACGCCCAGCATCACGCCGACCGCGCCGAAGGGCAGCAAGGATTTCAGTTCATTCCAGTCGATCTGTTCGCGGGTTTTTCCGCCGAGGACAATGGAAGCGGTAAAGTCCAGCACCAGTACGAACGGCACGACGAATTGCAGGGGCAGGAAGTGCGCCAGGAGGGGTACCGCAATCAGTCCGGAGCCGAAACCCGTGATGCCGCGGATGAAATAGGCGAGAAGGAGGATCAGCAATGCGGCTGCTAATGCTTCTGGGCTGATGGCCGTTCCCCGCGTTCAATCACGATTCCCAGCCGCTTGACGCCGCGCAGCATGCCCAGTTTGGAGACCGAGACTTTGACCCAGGGCGCGCCGAACTCGGTGCGGATCAGGGCGGCAATGTGCTCCGCAAGAGCTTCCACCAGGGAGAAATGTCGTTCGCCCGAAGTTTGACGGATGCGCGCCATCACCTCACCGTAGTCGATGGTGTCCGCAATGCTGTCGGTTTCGCCGGCACGGCTGTGCGGCAGTCCGATGTCGATGTCGAGGCGGATAGTCTGCGGGACTTTGCGCTCCCACTCGTAGATGCCGATGACGATGTCGAGCTTGATTTCTTCCAGGAAAACGATGTCCATCGGGTGTTGAGGCGGGCAATTTGCCGTAAAATCCAGAAGTGGCCATTTTAAGTGATTTGATATGAATACGGTAATTTTCATCCTCGCGGCTTATCTGATCGGTTCGGTTTCCTTTGCCGTGCTCACCAGCAAAGTGTTCGGCCTGCCCGATCCGCGCACCTTCGGCTCGAAAAATCCGGGCGCGACCAATGTGTTGCGCACCGGCAAAAAACTGGCCGCCGCAGTGACCCTGCTGGGCGATGGCGCCAAGGGCTGGCTGGCGGTTTTTCTTGCGTTGCGCCTGGCGCCCGCCTACGGCCTGGACGAGACGGTCGTCGCCGCATCGGCAATCGCGGTGTTCCTCGGCCATGTTTACCCGGTTTTCTTCGGCTTTCACGGCGGCAAGGGCGTAGCCACGGTGCTGGGCATCCTGCTGGCGCTCAATCCCTGGCTGGGTCTCGCTGCCCTGGCGACCTGGCTGCTGGCGACAGCCCTGTGGCGAATTTCTTCCTTGTCCGCCTTGATTGCGGCGGTGTTCACGCCGTTTTACGGCTGGCTGTGGCTGAAATCCGGCGTGCTGGCTGCGGCGGTGGCGGCGTTGTCGCTGCTCCTGATCTGGCGGCACAGGAGCAATATCCAGAACCTGCTTTCCGGCAAGGAACATGCGATCGGCAAGACTCAGCCCGGCGCCGCGCCCCCGCAGTAAGCCCCTATACTTGAAAACGCAGGAGGTATGGCTGTGGCCTGGTTCAAAAAGGAAATGGATTACGCGCGGGAAAGCCTGGAACAGGTTTCCCGCACGGCTATCGAGCAGGCCGCAGAGAGGTTGAATGGCGTTGTCCAGAACGGGGTGAAGGAGGCGAGCGGCGAACTGCGCGAGGCGGTAATGGGCGCAAGCCGGGAAGTCGATAAGAAGCTGGACAAGATTTCCGCCGAATTGCACAGCCAGCGCCAGTTTACCAAGGACGACGTGATCGAGTTGGTGGACTATGCCGCAGAAAAGCTCGGCGCGACAATCGACGCACGTGTGGGCGTGATGAAGGTGGAAATCACCGCCCTGGTGCAGGACCGGGTCGAGTATCTGAAGCGCGAGGTGGACAGCTTCTTCATCCAGCGCCAGCAGGATCTGGCCCGCGAACGGCGGCGCCTGATCGCCAACATCCTGATTGCGGTGGCCGCCTCGGTAGTCATGGGGGGGCTTTCGCTGATGTATCACCGCGCCCTGCTCGGCGGCATGGACATGTACAGCCTGTTTCGCGTGGTGTTCCTGTCGCTTGGCGGCGGCTACGCTGTCTATCTGCTGGTCAAGCTGGTGCTGAAATACCGCAGCATGGCGGAGCACAAGAAGGATCTGGTGTTCCTCGCCATGAAATACTGGGGTGTGTTGCGGCCTGAAAGCGTGTTCGGCCACGTGCTGTTGATCCTGATCCTGATCGCGTTCTATGCGCTGCTGTTTTTCCCGCTGGAGGTGACTCGGATGATCGGCAATGAATCCTTGATCCGCTGGGTGAGCGGACTGCGCGGAATAAAATAGCCGACAGATTGTAGGTCAGCCTTCAGGCTGACAGTCAGACTAAAGGCTGACCTACATGGGTTAATGGCCGCGCCAATCAGATAGCCGCCAGATCCCAGCGCGGCCGCACGTTGAACTTCCAGCCCTTGGCGGAGGAAAGCTTGATCCGCATGGCGCCTGCGAAAGCGATCATGGCGCCGTTGTCGGTACAGAATTCGAGTTTCGGGTAAAACACCTCAAAGCCCCGGCGGACGGCAAGCGCGGAGAGCTGTTCGCGCAGCTGCCGGTTGGCGCCCACCCCGCCAGCCACCACCAGCCGGTCCAGGCCGCTCTGGCTCAGCGCGGCCAGCGATTTGGCGGCAAGCACATCGACGAGAGCGTCCTGAAAGGCACGGGAGATGTCATCCACGGTCTGGTCATCCAGCGTCTGCTGCCTGGCTAGGGTCAGCACTGCTGTTTTCAGGCCGCTGAAGCTGAAGTTGAGGTCGCCGCTGCCGAGCATGGGGCGCGGCAGGGCGTAGCGTGCGGCGTCGCCGGCGTCGGCCAGGCGCGAGATGGCCGGCCCGCCCGGATAGCCCAGTCCCAGCAGCTGGGCGGTCTTGTCGAAGGCCTCGCCCGCGGCGTCGTCCAGCGTCTCGCCCA
>JAJXTJ010000058.1 GCA_021783895.1 Pseudomonadota bacterium
GAAGTCGCCGTCGGTCATGCCGGTAGCGCGCCACAGGGCGCGCGCGCCGGCCATGTTGCGGCCGTGGGTGGAAGTCTTGGAACGGTAAGCGGGCATGGTCGATCCTTGAAAATGGGAAGAACAATTTTAAGCCAAAAA
The DNA here is from genome assembly GCA_021783895.1 of Pseudomonadota bacterium. Next base: position 139 of record JAJXTJ010000058.1, read on the forward strand.
CGTCAACCGCCGATGAACGCGGATCAATCGCGGCGCGGCTTCAGAACCTGACCCATCATCGAATCAAAATCTGCTTTTATCCGCGTTCATCGGCGGTTACAAGATTGAAGTATAATCCGCATTTTAACCCAAATTCTTTCCGCCTCCATGCTGATCCATCCTCAATTCGATCCCGTCGCCCTCCACCTCGGCCCGCTCGCCATCCGCTGGTACGGCCTGATGTATTTGCTGGCCTTCGGGCTGTTTCTGCTGCTCGGACGGCAGCGCATCAAGACCGGCCCGCAGTCGGGCTGGACCGTCAATGAGCTGGACGATCTGCTGTTCTACGGTGTGCTCGGTGTGGTGCTGGGCGGCAGGCTGGGCTATGTGCTGTTTTACCAACCGGCCCATTTCTTTGCCCATCCACTGGAGATATTCTCCGTCTGGCAGGGCGGCATGGCTTTCCACGGCGGTCTTCTCGGCGTGCTCGTCGCAATGGGGCTGTTCGCCCACAAGACCGGGAAGCGCTGGCTCGCCGTCACCGATTTCATCGCTCCGCTGGTGCCCCTCGGCTTGGGGGCGGGGCGCATCGGCAATTTCATCAATGGCGAGTTGTGGGGCAGGCCGACCGACGTGCCCTGGGCCATGGTGTTTCCGCAGGTTGATTCGGTCCCGCGCCACCCCTCGCAGCTTTACCAGTTCGCGCTCGAAGGCCTGACGCTGTTCGTCATTCTCTGGCTGTTCTCGCGCAAGCCGCGCCCGACCGGCGCGGTATCCGGCCTGTTCCTGATCGGCTATGGCACCTTCCGCTTCCTGGTGGAATTCACCCGCGAACCGGACAGCTTCCTCGGGCTGCTGGCGCTCAACCTCAGCATGGGGCAGTGGCTCTCTCTGCCGATGATCTTGGCGGGTATCGCCATGCTGCGCTGGGCTTACCGGCGCGCCGGATAGTCAGCAACAGCGGCGCACGCCGCTCCATTTACGCTCCTGTTCGCGCCTGAAAAATTCCTTGCGGCCCAGAATCGCTTCATTTGGATGGGCTTCAGCATGATGACGCAAATAACGCTCGTAGGCATCGTCGCCGGATAGCCGGCGGATAAATCGCCAGATTCTCTGCAACATGTCAGTCCCTCACCCAGTCTTCGACCAACCGGCTCGGTTCATGCGGCGACTCGGACAGCGGCGGCACCGGTTTGCCGCGCAGGTAGCGTGCGCACACCCGCAGCATGTCGAAAATAATCACCCACAGCACCACCACGAAGAACAGCGTCATCCAGGCATCGAGATGCAGGTTGAAGATCAGCTGCGGCGCAACCGTCGCCTTGTCCGGCGGCAACGCGCCCGCCGCCAGTTTCGTGGCCATGTCGTCGGCTGCGGCATAAAAACCGACGCGCAGATCGGCGCTCATGATCTTCTCCCACGATGCCACGGTGGTAATCAGCGCCAGCCAGGCGAGCGGCACGCCGGTAGTCCAGGCGTATTTCAGCTTGCCCGACTTGACCAGGATGCCGGTGGCGACCGACAGAGCGATTGCCGCCAGCATCTGGTTGGAAATACCGAACAGCGGCCACAGGATGTTGACGCCGCCATTCGGATCGATCACGCCGATATACAGGAAATAGCCCCAGGCGGCGACGACGATGCCACTGGCGAGCAGCACCGACGGATACCAGGAAGTCCGGCCCAGCCGGGGCGAGAAATTACCGAGGAAATCCTGCAGCATGAAGCGCCCCACGCGGGTACCGGCATCCAGCGTGGTAAGTATGAACACCGCCTCGAACATGATGGCGAAGTGATACCAGATCGACAGCATTCCCTGGCCGAAGGCGTTGCCGAAAATGCTCGCCATTCCCACCGCCAGCGAAGGCGCGCCACCAGTGCGGGCAAACAGGGTCTTCTCGCCCATCTCTCGGGCGAGAAATGCCATCTGATCCACCGTCACAGGAAAACCCCAGGACGAAATCTTCGCCACCGCGTCCACCGCTTCCTTGCCCACCACGCCCGCCGGGCTGTTAATGGCGAAAAATACGCCGGGGTCGAGCACGGAAGCGGCGATCATCGCCATGATGGCGACGAAGGATTCCAGCACCATGCCGCCGTAGCCGATCATGCGGATGTCGCGCTCGTTGGCCAATAACTTGGGCGTGGTGCCGGACGAAATCAGCGAATGGAAGCCGGACACCGCGCCGCAGGCGATGGTGATGAATACGAAGGGGAACAGAGCGCCGCCGAAAATCGGCCCGCTGCCGTCGATGAACCGGGTCAGCGCCGGCATCTTGATCTCGGGCCGCAGCAGTACGATGGCAATCGCCAGCAGCATGATCGTGCCGAGTTTCATAAAGGTGGAAAGATAATCGCGTGGCGCCAGCAGCAGCCACACCGGCAGGATGGCGGCGATGAACCCGTAGCCGATCACCAGCCAGGCGAGCGTCAGGCCATCGTGGTCGAACAGCGGACGCAGGGTTTCGTTGTGGTTGATCCAGCCGCCGCCCACCACCGCCAGCAGCAGCAAAGCCAGGCCGATGAGCGAGCCTTCCAGCACGCGACCGGGGCGGATGTTGCGCATGTAAAGGCCGACCAGCACCGCCACGGGGATGGTCGCCGCCACCGTCGAAGTCGCCCACGGGCTGTGCTTCATGGCATTGACCACCACCAGCCCGAGCACCGCGATCAGAATCACCATGATCATCAGCGTACCGACCAGCGCCGCCGCGCCACCGATCGGCCCCAGTTCATCGCGCGCCATCTGGCCCAGGCTGCGCCCATCGCGGCGGGTGGAAAAGAACAGGATGGTCATGTCCTGCACGCAGCCGCCCAGCACCGCACCGGTCAAAATCCACAAAGTGCCCGGCAGGTAGCCGAACTGCGCCGCCAGCGTCGGCCCGATCAGCGGCCCCGGCCCGGCGATAGCGGCAAAATGGTGGCCGAACACCACCCACTTGTTGGTCGGCACGAAATCGCGCCCGTTGTCGAGCCGCTCCGCCGGCGTTGCGCGGGTCTCATCCAGCACCAGCACCGTGGCCGCGATCCAGGCGCTGTAAAAGCGGTAGGCGATGGCGTAAACGCAGGCGGCCGCAGCAATGAACCAGAGGGCGTTGATGCTCTCGCCCCGGTGGAGGGCGATGCCGCCGACAGCCGCCGCGCCGAGAATGGCAACCAGAAACCAGACCATCCGCTGAAAAATCGTGTTTTGCATTCCATCTCCCGTCACGCTTTTATGTTCTGCAGATTATAAGGTAAAATGACCGCTTCAAACGTGGGCCGATAGCTCAGCTGGGAGAGCGCCGCGTTCGCAATGCGGAGGTCGTGAGTTCGATCCTCATTCGGTCCACCACCTACTACCAAGCGCTCCATGAATGCTGAGACTGGGACCATATTTTGCAGCAAGTGCAAACCCGGCCTGCGGCGTTCATGATGATGCGCAACGGGGGTGACGCCGGCCACGGGAAAGTCGCCTGGGCCCGGCAGCGGTCGCACAACTTCCTCGCTGGAAAATGAAATTTCGGGGAAAACTCAGGTTGTCAATATCGCGGAGCGCGCGGTCAACAGAAAGTTGGTGGCTTCCACTACGGCATCCGATCGTCGCTGGTTTCCGGGCGGTAGAGCAACTTGATTCCACCATCCTCCCCCCAGAGCCTGGAAAAGGGCCGCCGTATCGGCGTACCGGTTTGCCCGCGCCTGCACGAGAGCGATGGTCGCCTGCTGGTAAGACTGTTCGGCGCTAAGGAGGGCAAGATAACTGATATCGCCTAGCTCCATCTGGCGGCGCGCGATGGCAAGGCCGCGTGACGCGGCCCGCTCGGCGGCAGTCGCCGCATGTAGGGCATCGGCGTCCTGCTCCAATGCATGCAGGACATCCGCCACGTTTTGGAAGGCTGTGATCACTGTGGCGCGATACTGGGCCAAGGCCTGGTCGTAGGCAGCTTCGGCAGCAGATTTTTTGTGAGCCAGCGCCCCGCTCTCGAAGATCGGTTGCGCCACGGCGCCAGCCAGACTCCAGAAACCGCCCCCTGCCTTGAAGATGTCGCCCATGCTTGAGGCTACGCTGCCGAAACTCGCATTGATGCTGAACTGCGGTAGCATGTTGGCAAAAGCAACACCTGCCTGGGCGCTGGCGGCATGAGCCAGCGCCTCGGCGGCTCGCACATCGGGACGCTGTTCCACAAGGGACGACGGTAGACTGAGAGGCAGTGCCTGGGGCAGCTCCAGATGTTCCAGATCAAAATTCTGCTCGAGTGCTTTGTCCGGGAAGCCTCCCGCCAGCGCCGTGAGCAGGTCGCGGGTCTGAGCCAACTGCTTTCGGAGCGGAGGCAGCGCTGCCCGTGCCTGCGCTAACGCGGTCTCCTGCGCAACGACGCCGGCCTCGGCGATGGCGCCCAACGCCAACTGGCGACGCGCGAGACCAAGCATCTCCGCATCGAGGGCAACGACCTTTTTCATGGCCGTAATCTGGCCACGGAAAGCGGCTTCCTGCACGGCGGCAGTCACGACATTGGCCGCCAACGACAGGCGCGCTGCCTCCAACTCGAAGCGCTGGAACTCGGCTTGTGCTTCGAGAGATTCCACCTGCCGCCGCGTACCGCCAAATACGTCGGGTGTATAGCCGACGATCACTTGGGTGGTGTGCAGGCTGAATGGGTTAGCCGGGGAATTGAGCGGCGAACTCAGGCTGCCGGCAATTTTCTGCCGGGTCGGCGTCAGGCTGGCCGATACCTGGGGCCAGAAAGCGCCGCGCTGCGCTACGGCATTTTCCTGCGCAACCAGCAGAGCGGCGCGGGCCGCGTCGATATTCGGGTTCGCGGCCAAGGATCGTTTCACCAGGACATTAAGCGGCTCCGAGTGGAACAGTTCCCACCACTGCGCAGGAACGTCCGCACCATCGACAAAACGCTGATCCTCGACCGCTGGTGGAGTCGCTCGGTAGCTCTTCACTTCCGGCGCAGCGGGCCGCTGGAAGTCCGGGCCAACAGCGCAGCCGGTTGCCATCAGTCCGGCGACGACTGCGATTCCCAGACGGCGCATCACGGCTCCCCTTTCCTGCGGGCTGCGACCGCGACCTGGTTTCGATCGACCCGCTTCGCCTGCTGGGAGAACAGGTCGATCAGAACCGGCAAAACGATGAGGATCAGTACCGGCGCCAGCAGAATGCCGCCCACCACCACGAGGGCCAGGGGCTTCTGCACTTGGGAGCCGATTCCCGTCGAAATGGCGGCCGGCACCAGGCCGACGCAGGCAATGATGCAGGTCATCATCACAGGCCGCATCTGCACCTGGCAGGTGCGGCGGATAGCGTCTGCGCGACTGAGCCCCACCTCCAGACTCTGGTTGAAGTAGCTGAGGACGATGATGCCATCCATGGCGGCGATGCCGAACAACGCCACGAAACCGATGGCAGCCGATACGCTGAACGGCGTGCCGGTGAGGAACAGGGCGAAGATGCCGCCGATCAATGCCATCGGAATGACGCTTGCGGCGAGCAGGACATCCGTGAAGTTTCCGAAGTTCACGTAGAGCAGGATGCAGATCAGCGCAATGGCGATGGGCACAACCACGGCAAGCCTTGAGAGTGCGTCCTTCAGGTTGCCGAACTCGCCCACCCACTCCAGGCGATAGCCTCCCGGCAATTTCACCTGCTCAGCCACCTTCTTCTGGGCCTCGAGGACAGCGCTGCCCAGATCGCGTCCGCGCACGCTGAACTTGATGGGAATGTACCGTTCCTGCTGTTCACGGTAGATGAAAGAGGCTCCCGAAACCAGCCGGATGTCGGCCAGTTCCGCAAGGGGAACCTGGATGACGCCACTGGGGCCCTGCGCGCCGACGGTGATGTGCCGGATGGCCTCCAGGCTGCCGCGGAACTGGGGGGCGAGGCGCACCATGATCGGGAAATGGCGGTCGCTGCCGTGTTCAAAGAGGTCGCTGGCCGACTGGCCGCCGATGGCTGCCTGGATGGTGGCATTGATGTCGCCGGGCATGAGGCCGTAGCGGGCGGCGCGCGCACGGTCAATGTCGATGCGTACCGTTGGTTGGCCCAGCGAGTTGAATACGGCAAGGTCGGTGACCCCGGGTACTGTCTGCATCACCTCCTTGATCTTCTGCGCCGTCTTCTCCAGGGTTTTCAGGTCGTTGCCGTAGAGCTTGATGGAGTTCTCCCCCTTTACCCCAGAGGCCGCTTCCTCCACGTTGTCCTGGATGTACTGGGAGAAGTTGAACTCGACGCCCGGAAACTTCGCGGTCAAGGCTTGCGTCATCTGTTCGGTCAATTGTTCCTTGTCTACGCCCTTCGGCCAAGCATCGGCGGGCTTCAGGGGAACGAAGAACTCGGCATTGAAAAAGCCGGTGGCGTCGGTGCCGTCGTCGGGACGGCCATGCTGGGACACCACCGTTTTTACCTCCGGGAAGCTTTGGATGGTCCGACGCATTCCATTGACATAGCCATTACCTTCCTTCAGAGAGATGGAAGGCGGCATGGTAGCGCGGATCCAGAGGTTACCCTCTTCCAGCTTGGGCAGGAATTCCAGCCCAAGACTGTGGGCCGCCAGGAGGGCAATGACAACCAGGACTACCGCCCCGCCTATGGTCGCGCGGCGGTGGGCGAGGGCAAACTCGATCGTCGGCGTATAGAAGTGACGCAGCCAGCGCGCGACGAAGGTCTCTTTCTTCTCATGTTCGTGTTGGTCGAGCAGAAAGGAGCTCAGTGCTGGCGATACCGTGAAGGTGGCAATAAGGCCACCGGCAATGGCGTAGGCGTAAGTCTTGGCCATGGGACCGAAGATGTGTCCCTCGATGCCGGAAAGTGTAAACAGCGGAACGAAACCGGCGATGATGATGGCCGCCGAGAACAGGATCGCCTGGTTCACCTCGGTGGCCGAATTGGCGATAACTGCAAACTTGCCGTGCAGGCCGACCGTGGTACGCAACCGATGCAACAGCGGCTCGCTGTCATGGCGTTGTGTTGCGTTCTGGTTGAGATGACGAAAGATATTTTCCACCATGATGACGGACGCATCGACGACAAGGCCGAAATCAATGGCGCCGACAGAAAGCAGGT